>NZ_JBEZUT010000428.1:0-5937 GCF_040636595.1 Kitasatospora sp. NPDC036755 | reverse complement strand
CCTGGAGGTCGGGGCGCTCCACCGCGATCTGGCGGTCGAAGCGGCCCGGGCGCAGCAGCGCCGGGTCCAGGATGTCGGGGCGGTTGGTGGCGGCGATCAGGATCACGCCGCCCTTGACGTCGAAGCCGTCCATCTCGACCAGCAGCTGGTTGAGGGTCTGCTCGCGCTCGTCGTGGCCGCCGCCGAGGCCCGCGCCTCGGTGCCGGCCGACGGCGTCGATCTCGTCGACGAAGACGATCGCCGGGGCGTTCGCCTTGGCCTGCTCGAAGAGGTCGCGGACGCGGCTGGCGCCGACGCCGACGAACATCTCGACGAAGTCCGAACCGGAGATGGAGTAGAACGGCACCCCGGCCTCGCCGGCGACGGCGCGCGCCAGCAGGGTCTTGCCGGTGCCGGGCGGGCCGTAGAGCAGCACGCCCTTGGGGATCTTGGCGCCGACGGCCTGGAACTTGGCCGGCTCCTGGAGGAACTCCTTGATCTCGTGGAGCTCCTCGACCGCCTCGTCCGCGCCGGCGACGTCGGCGAAGGTGGTCTTCGGGGTGTCCTTGGTGAGCAGCTTGGCCTTGGACTTGCCGAACTGCATGACCCGGGAGCCGCCGCCCTGCATCTGGTTCATCAGGAACAGGAAGACCAGGACGATGATCACGATCGGGAGCATCGACAGCAGCAGGCTGACGAAGGTGCTCTGCTTCTCCGGGCTGATGGTGTAGCCCTCGGCGAGCGTGCTCGAGTCCTTGTCGTTGACCTGCGCCTGGAGCTTGTCGGCGATGGCGACGCCCTGGTCGCCGATGTACGAGGCCTGGAACTTGGTTCCGGACGGGGCCTTGCCCGTACCGGAGCTGGGCAGCGTTGCGCCGTCCTTCAGCTGGATCTTGATCGTGTTCGAGTCACCGGTGGTGATCTGCGCCGACTTGACGTTGTGCGCGTCGATCGCCGCGACGACCTGACCGGTGTCCACCGTCTTGTAGCCGTTCGAGTCCGAAACGACCTGCATCAGTACGATGACGGCGAGGACGGCCAGCACGATCCACATGATCGGCGCACGGAAGTATCGCTTGACGTCCATCCATGCGGGGCGTTGCCGCCCCGTCCCTCCTGCCACTCAACGGCGCCGGGGGGCTGTTGGGCCGCGGCGCATCCGATTGGTGCTCATGTGAAGAGCGGTTTATTGGACCGTACCGCAGTCCGACCCACCCATGGCGGGAGCACGGCGAGACGGCTTTGGTTCTCTGTCCCCCGGGGGACAACGGGCGGGAACGGCCTACTGTTCCCGCCCGTAGCCCGAACGGGGCCCTCAGCCGCCGTAGACGTGCGGGGCGAGGGTGCCGATGAAGGGGAGGTTGCGCAGCTTCTCCGCGTAGTCCAGGCCGTAGCCGACCACGAACTCGTTGGGGATGTCGAAACCGACGTACTTCACGTCGATCTCGACCTTGGCCGCGTCCGGCTTGCGGAGCAGGGTACAGACCTCCAGCGAGGCCGGGCCGCGCGAGCCCAGGTTGCCCAGCAGCCAGGACAGCGTCAGACCCGAGTCGATGATGTCCTCGACGATCAGGACGTCACGGCCGGCGATGTCGGTGTCCAGGTCCTTCAGGATCCGCACCACGCCGGAGGACTTGGTGCCCATGCCGTACGAGGAGACGGCCATCCAGTCCATGGTGACCTGCGAGTGCAGGGTCCGGGCCAGGTCGGCCATGACCATGACGGCCCCCTTGAGGACGCCGACGATCAGCAGGTCCTTGCCTGCGTAGTCCCGGTCGATGCGCTCGGCCAGCTCGAGGAGCTTGGCGTCGATCTCGTCCTTGCTGATGAGCACCTTCGCGAGGTCAGCGCCCATGTCGTTCTGGTCCACCGGGGATACGTCCTCAAACGTTCGGGGTCTTTGTGGCCGGCGGTCGGCTCCCCCGGGGCATGCCTCGCCCGTCAGTCGCCCTGCCGCCGAAAGACCAGCGTGCCACACCTGCGGGTGGCCTCGACGCCCCCGGGTAGGTGCAGCGGGCCCTGTCCGCGCCATCCGGTGACCAGCAGGTCGATCGTCTCCAGGTGCCGGGCGAACAGGTCCCCGGCCGGACAGCCCGCCCGCAGCGCGGCCCTGCGCAGCACCCGGCGGCGCACCGCGGGCGGCAGTTCGGCCAGTTTCACGGCGTCCAGGGCGCCGTCGCCCGTACGGAGGTCGCGTTCGGCCAACGAGGCCCACTGGTCCAGGGCGTCCGCGTCGTCGCGGAAGAGCCGGGCGGTGCGGGCCAGCGCCTCGACCACTCCGCCGCCCAGGTGCTTCTCCAGGACCGGGAGCACCTCGTGGCGGACCCGGGAGCGGGTGTAGGCGGGATCACAGTTGTGCGGGTCGTCCCAGACCGGGATCGACTGGGCGGCGCAGGCCTGCCGGGTGGCCGCCCGGTCCAGCTCCAGCAGGGGGCGGCGGTAGCGGCCCTTCTGGGCGGGCATCCCGGCCAGGGAGCGGGCGCCGGAGCCGCGGGCCAGGCCCAGCAGCACGGTCTCGGCCTGGTCGTCCCGGGTGTGGCCGAGCAGCACCGCGATCGCGCCGTGGCGCTCGGCGGCCTCGTCCAGGGCGGCGTAGCGGGCGTCCCGGGCGGCGGCCTCCGGGCCGCCGGCGCGGCCGACCCGCACCGGGACGGCCTCCACCGGGTCGAGGCCCAGCGTGCTCAGCCGGTCGGCCACCTGGGCGGCGCGCTCGGCGGAACCGGCCTGGAGGCCGTGGTCGACGGTGACGGCGCCGACCCGCAGGCCGATCTTGGGCGCCTCGAAGGCGGCGGCGATGGCCAGGGCCATCGAGTCCGCGCCGCCGCTGACCGCGACCAGCACCAGCGGCGAGCCGGGCGCGGCCGGGGTGCGGGGCAGCCCGGAGGGGTGGCGGGCGGCGTTGCCGATCAGCGTGGTGCCGACCGCGGCGCCCACCAGCGGAGCCCCGGCGGGGCGCTCCCGGGGCGCGCGCACGGGCGCGGTGAAGGTGGAACCGGCCTCGGCGGCGAGGTCGGTGAGCGTACGGCGAACGGCCAGGCGTATCGCGGCGACGGCGGGGTGAGGGCCCACGGCGGACGACTCCTCGGCGGAGGGGGGACAGGACTCGCGGCGGACGCGGCGGGGACCGCGAACCGGCATGAGCGCCCGGTTACCGGGCGCTCACAGATGGTGGCAGATAGTGGCTGCCCACTACGCCACCCGCGCCCCCGGTACGACCACCGTCCCACGTTCGGGTGAATGAAGAAACGCTTCTTCACGCGTGGTCCAGCTGATTGGACCACTCGTACGAGCAGGTTCGGGCGACGCGCGACGCTCGCCGCCCGGCCCCCGGAGCGCCCAGGCCCCCACCGGCGCCCCCGCCGCGGTCAGCGGGCCACCCGGGCCACCCAGGCGGCCGGGTCGTGGATCTCGTCCTTGGTCGGCAGGGTGTTCGGCGAGGTCCACACCCGGTTGAACCCCTCCATGCCGACCTGCTCCACCACGCCGCGCACGAACACCGCGCCGTCCTGGTACTGCCGCAGCTTCGCGTCCATGCCGAGCAGCCGGCGCAGCAGCAGGTCGAGCCGGTTGGCGCCGCGGTCCCGGCGCTGCTGGAACTTCTCCCGGATCTCGGCGACCGTCGGCACCACGGCCGGCCCGACGCCGTCCATCACCACGTCCGCGTGGCCCTCCAGCAGCGACATCACGGCCGTCAGCCGGCCGAGGATCTCGCGCTGCGCGGGCGACTGGACGATCTCCAGCAGGTTCCCGGACGAGGCGCTCTCCCGGCTGCCGCCGCCCGGCAGTCCGCCGAGCGAGCCCGCCGCGTCCCGCAGCCGCTCCAGCAGGGCGCCCGGGTCGACGTCCGTCTCGGAGAGGAAGGACTGCACCTCGGACTGGATGTGGTCGCGCAGCCACGGCACGGCGGTGAACTGCGTCCGGTGGGTCTCCTCGTGCAGGCAGACCCAGAGCCGGAAGTCGGACGGGTCGACGTCCAGCTCCCGCTCGACGTGCACGATGTTCGGCGCGACCAGCAGCAGCCGGCCCGGCCCGGGGCCCTCTGGCCCCAGCCGCGGCTTGTCGAACAGCGCGGCCGGACTGTCCGGGGCGTCCAGCGGGGGCTCGGCCGGGGCGAAGGTCTCGTACTGGCCCAGCACCTTGGTGGCCAGGAACGCCAGCAGCGCCCCGACCTCGATCCCGGTCGCCTTCTCGCCCACCGCACCGAACACCCCGGCGGCCGCGCTGTTCGCGCGCCGCGCCTGGAGCTTCTCCACCAGCGGCTGGACGACCGTGCGGAAGCCCGCCACGTTCGCGCGGATCCACCCGGGGCGGTCCACCACCAGCACCGGCGTCGCCGCGGCCCGGGACAGGCTGGACGAGTGCATGCCGGTGTACGCCCGCACGTGCTCCTCCGCCTCCAGGGCGTGCCGGCGCAGCTCGGCGACCACCGCCGCCGCTTCCTCCCGGCTCACTTCCGGCCCCGGCCGCACCAACCTGGTCGCGGTTGCGACCGCGAGGTTCCAGTCGACCATGTCAGCACCGCCACTCGCGCTCGTCATGCCCTCACCGTACGTGCTCCCCACCACCAACGGCAGCCACCCGCCGCGAACACCTCTCCCGGACGGGCCGCGGCCCCGCCCCGGCCGGGGCCGCGGTGATCCGGGGGCCGGGGGCGGTCAGTGGCAGCCGCAGGTGGCGAGGCGGGCGGCGATCCGGTCCATGGCGGCGCGGGCGGTGTCGGCGGGGGCGGCCGTGCGGGTCATGACAGCGAAGGCGAGCAGCCGGCCGTCGGCGTCGACGACCGTGCCCGCAAGGGTGTTGACGCCGCTGAGGGTGCCGGTCTTGGCGCGGATCAGGCCGGCCGCGTCGGCGGCGCCCGATCCGGAGCCGAAGCGCTTGTTGAGGGTGCCGGTGAAACCGGCGACCGGCAGGCCGGTGAGCACCGGGCGCAGGGCGGGTTGCTGTTCGGAGGCGGCCAGCGCGAGCAGCCGGACCAGCACCGCGGGCGGGATCGCGTTGCCCGGGTGCAGGCCGCTGCCGTCGTTGAGGACCACGCCGCCCATCGGCACGCCGAGCCGGGTGAGCTCCTGGGTGATGGCGGCCGCGGCGCCCTCGAAACTCGCCGGCTGGTGGGCGGCGACGGCGACCTGACGGGCGATCGCCTCGGCGAGCTGGTTGTCGGAGGTGGTCAGCAGGCGTTCGACCAGCCGGGCCACGGTCGGTGAGGACACCTCGCCGAGGGGGGCCGCGCCGGAGCCGGTCGGGGCGGGCGCGGGCGCGGCGGCGGGCTTGGCCGGGCCCGTCACGGTGATGCCGCGGGCCCTGAGCAGCGCGGCGAAGGCCTCGGCCGCCGCGGCCGCCGGATCGGCGACCCGGTCCGGCGCGTCCTCCCGGCTCTTCGGGTCCGTCCGGCCCTCGTCCACCATCAGCGGGACCACCAGGGCGATGTTCTGCCCGTCGTGGTTCTTGTGCCGCGGGTTGCCCGCGTACAGCGACAGGTCGTAGTCCAGTTGGACGGTCGTGGTACCGAGGCCCTTGAGGCTGTCGGCGGTCTGCTGGGCGAGGGCGTCCAGCGAGGCGGGGGCGGTGTCGGCGTCGGCCGGCAGACCGCCGATCTGCACCTGGTCGGCGGGCAGCGCGGTCAGCGTCGGGTCGCCGCCGCCGACCAGGGTGATCGTGCCCGGGTCCGCCCCCCGGACCACCCGGGTGTGCAGCCGGGTGTCGCCCGGGATCAGCGACAGGGCCGCGACCGCGGTGGCCAGCTTGGTGGTGGAGGCGGGGGTGGCCGCGGTGTTCTCCCCTGATCCGTGGAGGAGTTGGCCGGTGCCGGCGTCCGCGACGGCGAAGGTGACCTCGCCGAGGCTCTTGTCCGCGAGGGCGGCGGCGAGCGCCTGCTGGAGGCCCTGCGCGGTGGGGGCGGCCGTGCCCTGGCCGCCGTCGACGGCGGCGAGGACGGCGCCCGGCGCGGGGGCCGGGCGC
>NZ_JBEZUT010000427.1:0-5972 GCF_040636595.1 Kitasatospora sp. NPDC036755 | reverse complement strand
CGCCGGCCGCGCTCACGACACCGAGTTCTCGATGAGTCCTGTGCTGTCGACCAGGACCGCTCGGCCGGGCGGGCGGGCATGTTACCGGCCGGTCGCTCTGCGCTGCCGTAGGGTGCCATTCGAACGACCTGGTCACGGCCTGGTCGGACCCGGCCGGGTGTGACACTTCGAACACCGGAGCCGACCCCTCTGGTCGAAGCTGCCTACCGGGCAGTAACGTCCTGCCGTCCCGCAGCGTCGCGAACGAGGAGCAGTCTTGCTCGACTTCAGCCTTCCGGCCCTCTACCAGGTACCCAGCGGCGGCAACCTCGCCGACCCGGTGCACCGGAACGCCGAGGAGCACCCGGACGTCGCCGTGCTCAGCCGGAAGGTGGACGGCGACTGGCAGGAGTTGACGTCGGTCCAGTTCCTCGCGGAGGTGCACGCCGTCGCGAAGGGCCTGATCGCCGCGGGCATCGAGCCCGGCGACCGGGTGGCCATCATGTCCCGCACCCGCTACGAGTGGACGCTGCTGGACTTCGCGATCTGGACGGCCGGCGCGGTCGTCGTGCCGGTGTACGAGACCTCCTCCGCCGAGCAGGTCGAGTGGATCCTCGGCGACTCGGGCGCGGTCGCCGTGATCACCGAGACCGACCAGCACGTCTCGGTGGTCGCCGAGGTCCGCGACCGGCTGCCGGGCCTGGAGCACACCTGGCAGATCGACGGCGGGGCGATCGCCGCGCTGGCCGCCGCCGGGCAGGACGTCCCGGACACGACGGTCCACGAGCGCCGCCGGATCGCCGGCCCCGACGACGTCGCCACCATCGTCTACACCTCGGGCACCACTGGCCGCCCGAAGGGCTGTCAGCTGACGCACGGCAACTTCCTGGCCGAGTGCGGCAACGTGGTCGAGCGACTGGCCCCGCTGTTCCACACCGGCGAGAGCTCCGTCCTGCTCTTCCTGCCGCTGGCCCACGTGTTCGCCCGGATCGTCGAGATCGCCCCGATGATGGCGCCGATCAAGCTCGGCCACGTCTCCGACGTCCGGAACGTCACCACCGAGCTGGCCTCCTTCCGGCCGACCCTCATCCTGGGCGTGCCCAGGGTGTTCGAGAAGGTCTACAACACCGCCCGCGCCAAGGCCCAGGCCGACGGCAAGGGCAAGATCTTCGACAAGGCCGCCGACACCGCGATCGCCTACAGCCGGGCGCTGGACGCCGGCGGCGCGGGCCTGGTCCTGCGGCTCAAGCACGCCGTCTTCGACAAGCTGGTCTACAGCAAGCTGCGCGCCGCCCTCGGCGGCCGGGCCACCCACGCCATCTCCGGCGGCGCCCCGCTCGGCGAGCGCCTGGGCCACTTCTACCGCGGCATCGGCTTCACCGTCCTGGAGGGCTACGGCCTGACGGAGACCTGCGCCGCCACCGCCTTCAACGAGTGCGAGAAGCCGAAGATCGGCACGGTCGGCCAGCCGGTGCCCGGCTGCTCCGTGCGGATCGCCGAGGACGGCGAGGTGCTCCTCAAGGGCCCGCACATCTCCACCGGCTACTGGAACAACCCGCAGGCCACCGCGGACGCCTTCAAGGACGGCTGGTTCGCCACCGGCGACCTCGGCTCGCTGGACTCCGAGGGCTACCTGACCATCACCGGCCGCAAGAAGGAGATCATCGTCACGGCCGGCGGCAAGAACGTCGCCCCGGCCGTGATCGAGGACCGGATCCGGGCCCACGCCTTGGTCGGCGAGGTCATGGTGGTCGGCGACCGCAAGCCCTTCGTCGCCTGCCTGATCACCGTCGACCACGACTTCTTCCCCAAGTGGAAGGAGCTCAACGGCAAGCCCGCCGACGCCACCGTCACCGACCTCGCCACCGACCCGGACCTGCTGGCCGCCCTCCAGAACGCGGTGGACGACGGCAACGCGGCCGTCTCGCACGCCGAGGCGGTCAAGAAGTTCCGCCTGCTGGACACCGAGTTCTCCGAGGAGGGCGGCTACCTCACGCCCTCGCTCAAGCTCAAGCGCAACGTCGTGCTGAAGGACTTCGCGGCCGACATCGAGGCGCTCTACCGGAAGTAGCCGCCGGCGCCGTACGGGCCCCGCCACCACCGGCGGCAGCGGCCGTCACGGGCCCCGCCTCCCCGGGAGGGAGGCGGGGCCCGCACGCGTCGTCAGCCCGCCAGCAGCGAGGTCAGCCGCCCGGCCAGCAGGTCCCAGCGCCAGGATCGCTCCACCCACCGCCGCCCGGCCTCGCCCATCCGCCGCCGCAGCTCCTCGTCGCGCAGCAGCCGGACGATCCGCTCGGCCGCGTCCGGGGCCGAGCCGCCGGGCACCACGTACCCGGTCTCGCCCTCCAGCACCGCGTCCGGCGCGCCGCCGGAGTCCCCCGCGACCACCGGCAGGCCGGTCGCCGAGGCCTCCAGGTAGACGATGCCCAGGCCCTCGACGTCCAGACCCCCGCGCCGGGTGCGGCAGGGCATCGCGAAGACGTCCCCGGCCCCGTAGTGGGCGGGCAGCTCCTCCCACGGAACCGAGCCGGTGAACCGCACCGAGTCCCGCACGCCCGTGGTGTCCGCGAGCTTCTCCAGGTCCGCCCGGTACGGGCCGCCGCCGACGATCAGCAGCACCGCGTCCGGCACGTCGGCGAGGATCTGCGGCATCGCCTCGATCAGGGTGTCCTGGCCCTTGCGCGGCACCAGCCGGGAGACGCAGACCACCACCGGCCGGTCCGCCAGCCCGAGCCGGCGGCGCACCTCGGCGCCCCCGGAGCCCGGGTGGAAGGTCGTCTCGTCCACGCCCGGCGGCAGCTGGACCATCCGGGCCGCGGCCCGCGGCCCGACCGCCGCGGCGATCCGGGAGCGGGTGTACTCGCCCAGGTAGGTCAGCACGTCGGTGCCCGCGCCGATCCGGCGCAGCAGCTGCCGGGAGCCCGGCAGCTGGGCCCAGGCGGCCTCGTGCCCGTGGGTCATGCCGAGCAGCCGGCCGGCCCCGGCCCGGCGCAGCGCGGGCGCCATCAGCCCGAGCGGGGCGGCGGCGCCGAACCAGACCGAGTCGCACTTCTCCGCGCGCAGGATCTCGGCGGCCCGCCGGGTGACCCGCGGTGTGGGAACCATCACCTTCGTCCGGTCCCGGATCACCGGGAACGGCTGCTCGGCGTCGAAGCGGGCCACCTCGCTGCCGTCCCGCCACGTCGAGGCGTACACCACGACGCTGCCTGCGGGCTGACGGACGGCCATGTTGTGGACGAAGGCCTGGATGCCACCGGGGCGGGGCGGGAAGTCATTGGTGACGATCAAGGTTCTGTGCATCAGGCCACGGCTCGCTCGGTCGGGGGGTGCGCGGTGTACCGCTGGGTGATCCGTACGATAGGTCAACACCATGACCCGCCGGGAACGGAACCGCGTACGGCAACCGTTTGACCCCCGGGTCAGTCCTAGTACCTAGGCCGTCGGTGAACCACGGCCCGGGCGTCCGTCGTCACGACGCCTCCGGTGGGGACGTCCGAGACGAACGAGGGAGCGCAGTGGAATTGGCCCCGGCCACCGAGCCCGGTTCTTCGCGCGGCCGCCTCGGCCGCCCGCTCGGGGCGCTCGCCGCGCTCGGCGCAACCTGGGTCGCCACCCGCGCCCTGCTGGTGCTGCTGGCGACGGGAGTGCTGAAGGCGCCCGGCGGCGACGTCACGGCGGACGTCTGGATGATCTACCACGCCTGGTACGGGGTGCTCCAGACCGGCACCTTCCCGTTCGACGACGTGACCTGGCAGTACCCGCCGGGCGCCGCCCTGGTGATCCTGCTGCCGGGCCTGCTGCCCTGGTCGTACCTGGTCTCGTTCTGGGTGATCTGCGGGATAGCCGACGCGGCCGCGGCCGCGCTGCTGGTGCGCACCGGCCTGCGCCGGGGCCGGGCGCTGACCGGCGCCTGGATGTGGGTGGTGGCCGTCCCGCTGCTCGGCCCGATGATCTACAACCGCTTCGACGTCATCGTCACCGCGGTCGCCCTGGCCGGCCTGCTGGCGCTGATCCGCCGCCCGGCGGTCGGCGGGCTGCTGCTCGGCCTGGGCGGCATCGTCAAGATCTGGCCGCTGCTCGGCCTGATCGGCACCCCCTCGGGCCGCCGCACCCGCCGCTCCTGGACGCTCGCCGGGGCCACCGCCGTGTCGATCGGCTTCCTGCTGACGGCCGGGATGAACGGCGCCTTCGAGTTCCTCGCCTTCCAGAAGGACCGCGGCATCGAGGTCGAGTCGCTCGGCGCGCTGCCGCTCCACTTCGCCCGGCTGGCCGGCGGCTGGGACGGCAGGGTCACCATGAACTACGGCTCCCCCGAGATGCTGGGGCCGTGGGTGAGCGTGATCAGCAAGGTGATGATGGCCGGCACCGTGCTGGGCTTCGCCTGGCTGCTGCTGTGGCGCTACACCTCCAAGCGCCGCAGCGCGGCCACCATGTACGACGCGGCGCTGTGCGCGCTGCTGATCTTCGTGGTGACCAGCCGGGTGATCAGCCCGCAGTACCTGGTCTGGCTGGTCGGTGTCGCGGCGGTCTGCCTGACCGTGCGCAACAGCAGCCAGCGGCCGGTGGCGCTGCTGATCCTGCTCGCCTGCCCGCTGACCCTGGTCGAGTTCCCGACCATGTTCACCCAGGTCCTGGCCAGCGACCCGGTGGCGGTGACCGTCCTGGCCGCCCGCAACCTGCTGCTGCTCGCCGCGACCCTGCTCTCCTGCGTCCGGCTCTGGCGCTCCACCCGCGGCGAGGCACCGCTGCCGCCGACCGTGGTGCTGGACCGCGAGCCCGCCGCGCTGCCGGCCGCCGGCTACCCGGTGCGTCCCGGCATCGCCTACGAGCAGGACCTGCTGGACGGCATCGACCGCCCGGGCGCCACGGCCGAGCCGCGCCGCTGATCAGCTCCGCAGCGCCGCCGTCCGCTCCAGCCAGAGCCGGGTGAACTCCTCCAGCCCGACGCCCAGCTCGCGCCGCATCAGCCGGTCGGTCCGGCGCTCCCGGTCCTCGCCCTGCCCGTCGTCCGCGCCGACCGCCCGGTAGAAGGCGACCAGCCGCTGCGGCCCGTGGGTGCGGGCGATCAGCTCGCAGGCCAGCCAGGACTGCTCGTAGGCCTGGGCGATGCCGGTGGCCCCGGCGGCGAAGTCCCGGTCGGCGGGCAGTCCGGTGGGCAGCCTCCCGGCGGCGACGTCCCGGGCCAGCTCGGGGGCGATCTGCTGCGGGCTGCGGCCCGAGTCGCGGTAGGCGGTCCAGTCGGCGGCTCCCTCGGAGAGCCACAGCGGCGTCCAGGCACGGGTGTCGGCCCGGGTGGCGACGTGGGTGGCCTCGTGGGTGACCACCACCTGGCGGCCGAAGCCGCTGAGCCGCCCGTACGCCTCCGGGTTGACCAGCACCCGGTCCGCCGGGGTGTGCCAGGGCGCGCCGGGCGCGGCCGAGGTGACCGCCGCCATGCCCGTCCAGTCGGCCGGGTCGCCCTCCAGCAGCCGGGCGAACTGCTCCTCGGTGGCCGGCCGCTCCAGCAGCAGCGCCCCCGGCCAGGCGCTGCCCCAGACCTCGGTGACGGCGGGCACCGCCCGGTCCCCCACCGCGACCAGCTCGGCCGGGTCGGGGCCGGCGGCCGGGCCGACCACCAGGCAGTGCGCGCCCGGCGCCGACCTCAGCGGCCCGAAGTCCCACGGCGCGGGCGGCCCGCCGGCGCCCTCCTCGCGCTCGACCCGCCAGCCGTCCCCGGCCCGCACCAGCTCGATCCGGCGCGGGTACACCACCGGGTACTCGTCGTACCCGGCGATCCGCACCGCCAGGTCGGCGGCGGCGGTCAGCCGCTCCGACCCGCCGGCGGCGGCGAGCACCAGGTTGCGGTACCCCGCCTCGGCCACCGGCAGCCCGGCCCAGGGCGGTGCCGAGCGCGCCCGCTCCGCCAGCGCGGCCAGGCTCTGGGGCTTCATCGACAAGAAGTACACCGACGAGGTCTACATTGAGTTGTCCATGGGCTGGTTCGTCGAGTTCCG
>NZ_JBEZUT010000426.1:0-6046 GCF_040636595.1 Kitasatospora sp. NPDC036755 | reverse complement strand
CAGCAGACGGTGGAGCACGGGTCGCCGGTCCCGTTCCCCGCGGTGACGAACACCGCGACGTCCGGGGTTCCGGGCGGCCCTGGTGGTGCCGGTGGTCGCCACGCCGCTGGGCGCCGCGGTGGCCGTTGTCGGTGTCCGGCGGTGGCGCGCCTGACACCTCCGGGGTGTGTGGCGGACTGGTCGAACGGGCCACACCGGGTCGGCGCGAACAGCCCCGCCGGGCCGGGCCGAACAGTCCCACCGGACGGGTCGAACGGCCCCGTCGGAGACCGCTCCGACGGGGCCGTTCGGCTGCGTGTCGGCCGTGCCGGATTGTCCGCTTTGCGGTGTAATCGTTCCCATGATCAGATTAATGCTGGTCCGTCCCCCGTTCGGCTCCTCCGCGCCGCGGCGGGAGCGGCTGCCGTGAACCTGCTGCGGGAGAACCCCGTCCTCGCGCTGTTCGTCTGCCTGGCGCTCGGCTACCTGCTCGGCAAGCTGCGCGTCGGACCGATCCAACTCGGCGGCATCTGCGGCACGTTGATCGTCGCCATGCTGATCGGCAGCCGGCACGTCAGCGTCAACGCCGACGTCAAGAACGTCGCCTTCGCGCTGTTCATCTTCTCGCTCGGCTACATCGCCGGCCCCCAGTTCTTCTCCAACCTCAACGCCAAGGGCCTGCGCTTCGCGGTGCTCTGCGTCATGGAGGCGGTGCTGGTCGTCGGGATGGCCTACGGCATCGGCAAGGCCTTCGACCTGGACGTCGGCACCGCGGCCGGCATCCTGGCCGGGGCGGCCACCGAGTCGGCCGTGGTCGGCACCGCGCAGGAGGCGATCTCCAACCTCTCCGGCCTCGGCCCCGACCAGTCCGCCCAGCTGCAGAACCACGTGGCCGCCGCCTACTCGGTCTGCTACCTGTTCGGCCTGGTCTCCATCGTGCTGCTGACCAGCCAGATCTTCCCGCTGGTCATGCGGATCAAGCTGCCCGACGCCTCCCGCGAGCTGTGGCAGAGGATGCGCGGCGGCAAGGGCGCGCTCGCCGGCGACGAACAGCCCGCGCTGCCCCCGTTGGTCGGCCGCACCTACCTGGTCTCCCAGGGCGAGGGCTCGACCGTCGCCCAGGTGGAGGAGATCCAGCAGGGCCTGGTCACCGTCGAGGGCGTCCGGCGGGACGGCCGCACCCGCCACCCCGAACAGGACTTCCGACTGCGCCGCGGCGACCTCGTCCTGCTGGTCGGCCGCCGCGAGGCCGTCATCGACACCGGCCACGACCTCGGCCCGGAGACCTCCGGCGTGCCCGGCCTGGACAGCCCGATGGTGGTCCGCGACGTGGTCCTCACCAACCGCGACTTCGTCGGCCGTACGGCCGGGGAGGTCGCCGAGGAACAGCCGGCCACCACCTCCGGGATCTACCTGACCGACGTCCAGCGGGTCGACCAGCACCTGCCCGCGATCGCCGACACCGAACTGCACCGAGGCGACACGGTGACCGTCACCGGCTCCCGCTCGGCCGTCGACCGGTTCGCCGCCAAGGCCGGCGTCAGCATCCGCAAGGACGCCATCGACTACATCTACATCAGCCTCGGCATCTGCGTCGGCGTGCTGATCGGCCTGGTCACCGTGCACGCCGGGAACGCCGCGCTCTCGCTCGGCACCGGCGGCGGCTGCCTGGTCTCCGGGCTGGTCTTCGGCTGGTTCCGGGCCCAGCGGCCCACCTTCGGCGCCTATCCGCCGGTCGCCGCGCAGACCGCCAAGGACCTCGGGCTCTCCGTCTTCATCGCCGTCACCGGCCTGGCCGCCGGACCGGACGCCGCCGCGCTGCTCAGCGACCACCCGGTGCTGCTGCCGGCCTCCGGCATCCTCATGGTCACCGTCCCCGCGGTGCTCTCGCTGTTCGTCGGCCGCAAGCTGCTGAAGATCGAGCCGCCGATCCTGGTCGGTGCCATCGCCGGCCAGCAGTGCAGCACGCCGGCCATCACGACCGTCACCAACGTCGCGCAGAGCAGCATCCCGATGCTGGGCTACACGATCACCTACACCATCTCCAACTTCCTGCTCCCGCTCACCGGGCCGATCCTGGTCGGCATGCTGGGGGCCTGAGTTGACGAACCATCAGAGAATTCCGACGCCGCCGGAGAGAACGCCATGACGAAGCCCATCACCGGTCGCGAGGAGATCCGCCGACTGGCCCGGCTCAGCCCCTTCGAGCTCAAGGCCGAGTTCGTCCGGCTCGCCGAGGCCTACCAGCGCGACGAGCCCGGGCAGAAGGGGAAGTCCACCGCCCACATGCTCAACGCCGGTCGCGGCAACCCGAACTGGGTCTGCACCGGCCCCCGCGAGGCCGCCCTCGCACTCGGCCACTTCGCGCTGGCGGAGAGCCGCCGGGTCTGGACGGCCGACGACCTCGGCGGCATGCCGGAGCGGGCCGGCGTCGCCGGCCGCTTCGACGCCTTCGTCCGCAGCCACCCCGACCTGCCCGGCATCGAACTGCTCCGGCGCGGCGTCGAACTCGCCGTCGACCGCTTCGGGTTCGACCGCGAGGCCTTCCTCCACGAGCTCGCCGACGCGAGCATCGGCGACAACTACCCCGTCCCCGACCGGATGCTGGTACACGCCGAACAGATCGTCCGCGGCTACCTCCAGGAGGAGCTGATGGACGGGCGGCCCCCGTCGCCGCGGCAGCCCGAGCTGTTCGCCACCGAGGGCGGCACCGCCGCGATGTGCTACGTCTTCGACTCGCTGACGAAGAACGGTCTGCTGCACCGGGGCGACCGGATCGCGCTGATGGTGCCGGTGTTCACCCCGTACATCGAGATCCCCGAACTGGACACCTACGACTTCGAGGTGGTCGAGATCCAGGCCAGCAAGCTGGTCGAGACCGGAGTGCGGGAGTGGCGCTACCCGGCCGAGGAGGTCGCCAAGCTGGCCGACCCGCGGATCAGGCTGCTCTGCCTCGTGAACCCCAGCAACCCGCCCTCCCTGGCGCTGTCCCGGGAGGTCACCGAGCAGATCAAGCAGATCGTGGCCACCGCCAACCCCAACCTGGTGATCGTCACCGACGACGTCTACGGCACCTTCGTGGACGGCTTCCGCACCCTGGCCGCCGAACTGCCCCGCAACACCCTGCTCGTCTACTCGTACTCCAAGCACTACGGCGCCACCGGCCACCGCCTCGGGGTGATCGGCCTGGACCGGGACAACGTGATCGACGAGATGATCGCCGCCCTTCCGGCGGAGCAGCGGGAGCGGCTCGCGAAGCGGTACGGCACCCTGAGCCTGGATCCGGGACGGATCCGCTTCATCGACCGGCTGGTCGCCGACTCCCGGCAGGTCGCGCTCAACCACACCGCCGGGCTCAGCCTCCCCCAGCAGGTCCAGATGGTGCTCTTCTCGCTGTTCGCGCTGCTGCCCGAGGGCAAGGCGTACAAGGCGCGGGTGCAGGAGATCGTCCGCCGGCGGCTCGGCCTGCTGCTGGAGGGCTCCGGGATGCGGATCTCGGACGACCCCGGGCGGGCCGGCTACTACGTCGAGCTCGACCTGCTCGCCGAGGCCGAGCGGGTCGCCGGCCGGGACTTCGCGACCTTCCTGGAGAAGAACTACGAGCCCACCGAGCCGCTGTTCCGGCTCGCCGAGCAGACCGGGGTGGTGCTGCTCAACGGCGGCGGATTCGACGGGCCCGAGTGGTCCGTCCGGGTCTCGCTGGCGAACCTGGACGACCTCGACTACCTGAAGATCGGCCACCACCTGAAGCAGATCTTCGCGGACTACCTCGCCGAGTGGGACGCCTCCAGGGCGCCCCGGGAAAGGCCCTGACCATGCAGGCCGAACCGCAAGCCGTACTCTCCCCGCTGACCAGCGCGGCCGTCTTCCTGGTCCTCACCGTCGAACCCGGCCGCGAGGCGGCCGTCCGCGAGCTGCTGCCCGAGCTCGCCGGACTGCGCCGCGCCGTCGGCTTCCGGGCCCCCCAGGGCGCCCTCACCTGCGTCACCGGCATCGGCTCCGAGCTCTGGGACCGCCTCTTCGCCGGCCCCCGCCCGGCCGCCCTGCACCCGTTCCAGGAGGTGGCCGGCGCCCGCCACCGGGCTCCGGCCACCCCCGGAGACCTCCTGCTGCACCTGCGGGCGGAGCGGATGGACCTCTGCTTCGAGCTGGCCGCCCAGCTCACCGGCCGGCTCGCCGCGGCGGCTACCGTCGTCGACTCCGTCCAGGGCTTCAAGTACTTCGAGGACCGGGACCTGCTCGGCTTCGTCGACGGCACCGAGAACCCGGAGGGCCGGGCCGCCGAGAGCGCCGCCCTGGTCGGCGCGGAGGATCCGGCGTTCACCGGCGGCAGCTACGTCCTGGTGCAGCGCTACGTGCACGACATGGACAAGTGGAACGCGCTGAGCGTGGAGCAGCAGGAGGACGCGGTCGGCCGCACCAAGCTGGAGGACATCGAGCTGTCCGACGACGTCAAACCCGCCGACTCGCACGTGGCGCTCACCGTGATCACCGGGCCGGACGGCGAGGAGCGGAAGATCGTCCGCTTCAACATGCCGTACGGCACGTTCGGTTCCGCGGGCCGCGAGGGCGAGGCCGGCACCTACTTCATCGGCTACGCGGCGGACCCCGGGGTGACGGAGGAGATGCTGCGCAACATGTTCGTCGGCAGCCCGCCCGGCACCACCGACCGGCTGCTCGACTTCTCCACCGCCGTCACCGGCGGGCTGTTCTTCGTCCCGACCGCGGACTTCCTCGACTCCCCGCCGCCGTCGCCCCCGGCGGCCCCCGCCGCCCAGGCCGCACCTGCCGACCAGACCGCACCCGCCGCACCCGCCGCACCCGCGCCGCGCCCCGGCGGTGCGGACGGCTCGCTCGGCATCGGCAGCCTCAAGACGACGACCTCCTGACCGCCACCCGCCGCCCCCCGAACAGGACCCCGCCCATGAACAACCTCCACCGGGACCTCGCCCCGATCTCCGCCGCCGCCTGGGAGGAGATCGAGGAGGAGGCCCGCCAGACCTTCAAGCTGCACATCGCCGGACGCCGGGTGGTCGACCTCACCGGCCCCGAGGGCGCCACCCTCGCCGCGGTCGGCACCGGCCACCTGACCGCCATCGACCCCCCGACCGAGGGCATCCAGGCCCGTGCCCGCGCCGCCCAGCCGGTGGTCGAGCTGCGCGTCCCCTTCACCGTCCGCCGCGACGCGGTGGACGACGTCGAACGCGGCTCCCGGGACTCCGACTGGCAGCCGGTCAAGGACGCGGGCCGCAAGCTCGCCCTGGCCGAGGACCGCGCCGTCTTCGAGGGCTACCGCGCCGCCGCCATCGACGGCATCCGCGCGGCCTCCACCAACCCCCCGGTGCAACTGCCCGACGACGTCCGGGAGTACCCCGAGGCCGTCAGCCGCGGCCTCACCGCCCTGCGCCTCGCCGGCGTCGGCGGCCCCTACTCGCTGCTGCTCGGCGCCGAGGCCTTCACCGCCGTCAACGAGACCAGCGACCACGGCTACCCCGTCCACAACCACCTCGCCCGCCTCCTCGACGGGGACATCATCTGGGCCCCGGCCATCGAGGGCGCCTACCTGCTCTCCACCCGCGGCGGGGACTTCGAGCTCTTCCTCGGCCAGGACGCCTCGGTGGGCTACCTCTCCCACGACGCCGAAACGATCCGGCTCTACCTCCAGGAGTCGCTGACCTTCCGCGTCTACACCGGAGAGGCCGCCGTCGTCCTGCGCGGCTGACCCCCGGGGGGAGCCCGCAAGGGTACTGAGTTCCTTTACGAGGGGTACTGAGTGCCGTATTCTCTCCATGGAGCCTCTGACGCCAGTCGAAGAGGGCAGACAGGCTGTACCGGTCCAGGTGGCGCATGCGGCGCGTGGGTCGCGCCCGGGCCGGTCTTGGCACTCAGTACCCTCGGTATGGCTGAGGCCGTGGATCCAGTGCATCCGTGCACCCGTGACAGGAGAACCGCTCATGAGCTTGAGGATCGTCGTCTGTGTGAAGTACGTGCCGGACGCGACGGGTGACCGTCGTTTCGCGGACGACCACACCACGGACCGGGAGGGTGTGGACGGCCTCCTGTCGGA
>NZ_JBEZUT010000425.1:0-6124 GCF_040636595.1 Kitasatospora sp. NPDC036755 | reverse complement strand
GCCCGCGCGGCTGGCACCTGGACGAGAACCACCTGCTGGTCGACACCGCCCACGGCGGCCGCGGCGGCGCTGAACCCGCCGACGCCGATCCAGACGAGCACACCGCCGGGCAGCAGGGCGCGCAGCCCGGTGTTGATCTCGGTCAGTTCCAGGCAGGCGGCCGTGCAGCGGTCGCACTCCTTGAGGTGCCGGCCCACCTCGGCCGAGGCCCGCTTGCGCAGCGAGCCGCGCGCGTACGCCCCGAGCCGGTTGGCGTACGCCTCGCACCCGCTGTCCTGGCTGCCCGAGACGTGCGCCTGGAGGAAGGCGGCGGCGAGCCGGTCGCGGGCCCGGTGGGCCTGCACGGCGGTGGCGTTGGCGGTCTTGCCGAGCATCACCGCGACGGTCTTCGGGGACTCCCGTTCGACCTCGGTGTGCCAGAGCACCATCCGGTCGTCCTCGGGCAGTTCGGCGTAGGCCTGCATGACCATCCGCTGGTCGGCCATCGCCATCGCCCAGGCGTCGGCACCCGGGTCGGCGAGGTCGATGTCGACCACGGCGGCCGAGGTCTGCGCGAACACGGCGAAGTCGTCGACGAGTTGCTCGCGCCGTTCGCTGCGGTGCCAGGCGGCGGCCACGTTGCGCACGGCGGTCAGCAGGTACGCGCGGACGGCGAACTCGGGGCCCTTGCCCGCCCGCAGCGCCTGCAGGGTGCGGGCGAACACCTCGCCCGCGAGGTCCTCGGCGGTGAAGCTGTCCCGGCAGCAGGTGCGGGCGTAGCGGCGCACCGAGTCGGCGTGCCGGCGGTAGATCTCCTCATACGCGGTGTCGTCGCCGGCCCGCACCCGGGCGGTCAACTCGGAGTCGGAGGCGGGGCGCTCGCCGTCCACCGGGTCGGCGGGGGCGGGTACGGTCGGCCGGGCGGTCCGGCCGTCGCCGGTGAACGGTTCGCCGACGAACGCCTCGGGGGCGACGCCGCCGCGGCCTGCCGGGGCCTGCCCGGGCACCCGGCCCGGGGGCAGTGCGGAGGCGGAGAGCGTCTCGCGGCTGGGAATCCCGGCCTGGTCGGGGACGTGGCCCGCGGCCGAAGCCGGTGCGGCGCCCGGCACTTGGGGCGTCCCGCCGGCGCCGCTGAGGCTGCAGGGGCCCGTGGCGGAACCCTCGGCGGCATCACCGGAGAAGCCTCCGAAGTCGAGGCCGTACCCGTAGTCGTTCTGTTCCTCGGCGCTCACAACGGACCCCAGATTCCACGACAGCCCCCGTAGTGTGGCAGGGCGCGCGGGAGTGCGTAGGCGCACGGTTCCCCGGCAGACGGCGCCGACGGCGCGCGAACGGCGCGCATCGGGACATTGGCTCCAACCACGGGCAAAGGATGGCATAGCGCAGGGACCGGCGGTAGCCGGACCGGCCGCCTTCCACTCCTCCGAGGGGCCGTCGCGGGGGCGTCCGCCCAGCGTGCGGCAGTGGGGTGTGCGACCCTCACACCCGGCGCGCGCACTCGGCCCGCGCGCCGGTCTTCCCTCCAACTCCCGTGCCCGCCGGGCGTGGCGGACCGGCCGGCCGACGCGGTCAGCGACCCCGAAGGCCGTCCAGCAGGATCTGCAGCAGCCGGTCCGAGGGGCCGGCGGCCGGTTGACCGTCCGTCTGCGGAGAAAACGGCGAGAAACCGCCGGCCGTCGGCGCGGAGACCGACGGCCGGGCCGCGTGCACCGGCACCGACGCGGTCAGCACCAGCACCACGTCCGACACCGTGACGCCCGGCCGCAGCTCGCCCGCCGCCCCGGCCCGCGCCACCAGCGCGGCCAGCAGCTGCAGCAGCAACCGGGGATCGGCGTCGGCCGCCGACGGCTCGACCGCCCCGCCGGAGCGGGCCTCCTCACCGCGCAGGTCGAAGCGGACCGCCGCGGGCTGCTCCGCCACCCGCTGCTCGGGCACCCGGCCCAGCTCCTCCGCGTACCGGAACGCCTCCGGCGGCAGCAACCGCCCGGCGCCGCTGCCCACCGCGCGCGCCAGGTAGCCGGCCAGCGCCTCCCAGGCGCCGTCACCGCCGTACAGCGACTCCCGGGCCTGCGCCGTCAGCCACGCCACCTCCTCGGCGGCGATCCGCTGGACCAGCACCTCCTTGCTCGGGAAGCGCCGGTAGACGGTGCCGACCCCGACCCCGGCCCGGCGCGCGACCTCCTCCATCGGCGCGCCGTAGCCGAACTCGCCGAACACCTCGCGAGCCGCCCGCAGCACGCTCTCCAGGTTCCGTCGGGCGTCCACCCGCAGCCGGGCCCCCGGCACCGGCGCGGTGGCCGGTGCGGGTTCCGTGCGGTACGGGACCGCGGCCCGCACGGTTCCCGGTTGTGCCGGCCCGTTCGCCGGCGGCAGGTCCACCGGGCCGCGCTGCTCGGGGACCGTTCCCGGTCCGGCCTGCGGCGCACCCGCCCGCCCCAATACCTGCTCCTGATCCATCATCCCAACTCTCCCCCGCAGGCGTCCGAAACCGGACCCTGTCGTCGCCCGCCCCTGCACCCCCCGGTGCAGCTCAGCCCGTCAGAAGTGACCCGATGACCCATTGCTCGTGCCGCCCGTCCCGTTCCGGTGACCACGGTTCGTGCCGCCGTGCCGGGTCCACGTCCGGCTCGGCGCGTCGGCACCGTCCGGGGCCTGGTCCGGGAACTACCCTTCCCCGGATGACCGTGCCCCAGTCGGGTTCTCACGCCAACGCTGGAACTGGCCGTAGTGGCCGCTCCACGGTGCGTCGCCGCCGATTGTCATGGCGACGGCCGCCCCGGTACACAATCCGACCATAGTTCACCACTCTCCGAGGCCGAAAGTGCGTCAGAAAGTCGCCCAGTAAGCACAACTGGCCACGGTGGTCACTCGCGTGGCAACCAGCCCCGTACGGACTGTGGACAAGACGACCCCCGCCGGTCCTTCATAGGGGGGCGTGATGGGGGGACACCCCCGGCCGCGGGGCGGCCGGGACGAAACGTCGCATCGGCAGGAGGTGCACCATCAGGATCCTGATCGCCGGCGGCGGCTGCGCCGGAACGGCCGCCGCACTCCACCTCCAGCGCGCCCTGCGGGAACGGCTGCGGCGGGGCGAGGTGGAGATCACCGTCGTCGAGCCCCAGGCCTACTTCACCTACCACCCGTTGCTGGCCGAGGTGGCCGCCGGCTCGATCGACCCGAGACACGTCGTCGTCCCGCTGCGCCGGGTCCTGCCGGACTGCAGGGTCCTCACCGCCCGGATCACCCGGATCGAACACGCCGCCCGGCGCGCCCTGGCTGACGCCGCGGGCCCCGGGGAACCCCACGCCCCGGTCGAACTTCCCTACGACGTCCTGGTAGTGGCCCCCGGATCGGTCTCCCGCACGGCGCCGGTGCCCGGCCTCGCCGAACACGGCCTCGGCTTCTCCACCGTCGGCGAGGCGGTGGGCCTGCGCAACCACGTCCTGGAGCAGCTCGACCTCGCCTCCGCCACCCGCGACCCGGCGCTGCGCCAGTCCGCGCTCACCTTCGTCTTCGTCGGCGCCGGGTACGCGGGCGTCGGCGCGCTCGCCGAACTCGAGGACATGGCCCGCACCGCCGTGCGCGGCTACCACAACGTCCGCGCCGAGGACCTGCACTGGGTGCTGGTCGAGGCGACCGACCGGATCCTGGCCGAGGAGTCCTCCGAACTCGCCGGGCACACCCTGGGCGAACTGCGCGAACGGGGCGTCGACATCCGGCTGCGCACCACCCTGGAGTCCGCCGCCGACCGGGTCGTGGCGCTCTCCGACGGGACCCGCTTCGGCGCCCGCACCCTGGTCTGGACGGCGGGCGTCCGGCCGTCCCCGCTGCTGCGCGAGACCGACCTCCCGCTGGACACCCTCGGCCGGGTGAGATGTCTGCCGACCCTGCAGGCCGTCGGGCCGGACGGGCGCGCCCTGCCCGGTGTCTGGGCGGCCGGGGACTGCGCCGCCGTACCGGACCCGAACGCGGACGGCGCTCCGTGCGCCCCCAACGCCCAGCACGCCTTCGCCCAGGCCGAACTGCTCGCGCGCAACGTCGTGGTGGCCCTGGACGGCGGGCCGCACGCCCCGGGTCTGGCCGACTACCGGCCCGGCCCGGCGGCCTGCTCGACCTCGCTCGGCCCGGGGCGGGCCGTCGCGCACACCAGGCGCGGCGGCAGGCTCACCGGCCGCCGGGCCGGGTGGCTGCACCGGGCCCGGCACCTGCGGCGGCTGCCGAGCGCCGAGCGCCGGGTGCGGGTGCTGATGGACTGGGTGCTCGGCGGGGTGTTCTCCCGCGAGCCGGTCTCGCTGGGCGCGATGGAGCACCCGCGTTCGGCCTTCGAGGGAGGGTTCGACCCGAGGCCCGGACGGCCGTCCGACACCGGACCGGATGCTCCCCGGTGACCGCACCCGCCGACCCGGGCCGTCGCCGGGCCGAACGGCGAACCGAAGGGTGCACCGGAGGGCGGATCGGGTGGCCACGCCGGGCGCGCGACTTCCGGAACCGGGCCTCCGCCTGACAGGATCAGCCCGACCCGGTCATTACCCCGTGTGCTGCTGCGTACACAAAAAGTGATGATATGTCTGGAAAACGAGGAAGCGGCCGTCGTTTGAACCTCATGCGCTGGAGCGCCCGGCTCACCGGAGCCCCCTGGCGTGCCCTCCCGCCCCACGGGACCGGCACCGGGGCCGGGGCGCCCTGCCCCGACGGCGTCGTCGTGCCCAGCCCCCGGGACCCGACCGGCCCCGCCGCGGGCGCCGAGCTCCTGGACCCGCACAAGCCGCAGAACCTGCGCGAGGTCCTCAACCGCATCCCCGCCCCGGTCGCCGTCACCTACGGTCCGCTCCACCAGCTCGGCTACGCCAACCGTGCGTACCGGGAGCTCTTCGGCGAACGCCCCACCGGACTGCCGGCCGCCGAGGCCCTCCCCGAGCTCGCCACCATGGGCGTCCTGGCGCTGATGGACCAGGTCATCCGCGGCGGCCGCCCGCGCAGCGTCAAGGCCCGCTGCATCCTCGGCCTCACCGGCAACCGCTACTACAACGTCTCCTGCGTCCCGCTCGGCACCGGGGAGAACGGCGACGCCCCCACCGAGGGCCCGCCCGCCGGCGTACTGGTCTTCGCCGCCGAGGTCACCGACCAGGTCCTCGCCGCCGCCCGGCTGCGCGAGGCGGAACGCCGCCAGCGCGAGGCCGCCGTCACCCTCCAGCGCAGCCTGCTCCCGCAGAAGCTCGACCAGCCGGCCGGCCTGCGGGTCGCCGCGACCTACCAGCCCGGCGGCGCCGAGGCCGCGGTCGGCGGCGACTGGTACGACGTCATCGCCATCGACGGCGGGCGCACGGCCCTCGTCATCGGCGACGTCATGGGCCGCGGCCTGCGCGCCGCCGCCGTCATGGGCCAGCTGCGGACGGCGGTCCGCGCCTACGCCCGGCTCGACCTGCCCCCGCACGAGGTGATGCGCCTGCTCGACGGCCTCGCCATGGAGATCGACGCCAACCAGATCGCCACCTGCACCTACGCCGTCTGGGACCCGCGGCGCCGCACCCTCTCCTACGCCTCCGCCGGACACCTCCCCGTACTGCTGCGCTGCCCGGACGGCACCATCCTGCGCAGCGAGGAACAGAACGGCCCGCCGCTCGGCACCGGCGGCGGCCTGCACGTCTCCCACACCCTGCGACTGCTCCCCGGGACGACCGGCGTCCTCTATACCGACGGACTGGTGGAACGCCGCGACGAGGACATCGACCAGGGCCTCGACCTCCTGGCCCGCACCCTGGCCGGTGCGATCGGCGCCCCCGAGGTGATCTGCGCCCGCCTGCTGCGGGCGATGGGAGTGACCTCCGAGCACGACGACGACGTCGCCGTCCTGGCCTTCCAGCTGCCGACGGAGGAGAGCGCCGGAAATGCGCTTGCGCCGGTTGACTCGGCGGCTCCGGAGGTCTAGTGTTCTTCGAGCTGCCTGGCAGGGAGCACCGGACACGCATCTGCGCGGACGGTCCCGGGGCGGCCAATCCCTTGAAACACCACTTCCGGTTCGTGCCGGTCTTTCTCGCTTTCGCGTGACAGCCTGGTGCTTATTCGGTGTGCTCGTTTTATCGGGTTGCGGTCGGATTCGCTTTTCGGAGCGGGGATCGGCTAGAGTTTGAAACGTCGGACGGGG
>NZ_JBEZUT010000424.1:0-6190 GCF_040636595.1 Kitasatospora sp. NPDC036755 | reverse complement strand
GACCGCCACCCGCCCCGCCGGCGCCGGGCCGCTCCTGCCCCGCCCGGGCCACCGCCGCCCGCCGGTCAGATCACTCCGGCCTGCCGGGCCGTCTCCTCGAACGCGCGCGCCACCGGGCTGCCGCGGTACGGGGTGAGGCGGCGGTGGAAGTCCCGGACGTACTCCAGCGAGCGGGCCGAGCGCATCTCCCCCGCCGCCCGCAGCGCGTCCGTGGCCATGGTGCAGGCCTCGTCGAGATCCCCCATGCCGAGCCGGGCGGTGGCCAGCACCAGGCGGCAGAAGATCCGGCTGCGCGCGTAGGCGGGCGACCGCAGCCGCAGCGACTTCTCGGCGTGCTGCGCGGCCGTGCGCCACTGCTGGAGGTCGCGGTAGCAGTGGGCGAACTCGTCGGAGAGCTGGGCCTCGTCGAAGTACCGCGCCCAGGAGGGCAGTTCATCGCCCGCCCGGGCCGCCGCCAGGGAGCGCTCGGCGCGGACCAGGGCGGTGGTGCAGGACCGGACGTCGCCCAGCAGTCCGTGCCCGCGCGCCTCGGCGGCGTGCATCAGCGACTGGACGACCGGCGGCACGGCGGTGCCCACGCCCTGCTGGGCGACCCGGGCGAGCTGGACCGCCTCCCGGCCGTGGCCCAGGTGGACGGCCTGCTGGCTCATCGTCACCAGCACGTAGCCGCCGAGCGCGCGGTCGCCGGCGGCCTGGGAGAGGCGCAGCGCCTGGACGAAGTAGCGCTGGGCGAGGCCGTGCGCGGCGATGTCGAAGGACGTCCAGCCGGCCAGCCGGGTGAGGTCGGCGACCGCGCCGAACAGCGCCCGGCCGATCTGCTCGCCGTAGCGGCCGCGCAGCATCGGCTCGGCCTCGCTCTCCAGGTACCGCACCAGCGCCTGGCGGGCGTGGCCGCCGCCGTAGGCGTGGTCGAGCGCGCGGAAGAGGTCCCCGACGGCGCGAATGGCGGCGATGTCGCCACGGCCGACCCGCAGGGTGGGGCGGGACTCGCGGGCCGGGTCGGTGTAGGGCGGCTCGACGGCGACCGGCGGCCGGCGGCTCTGGATCGGCACCCGGCCGATGGTGGGGGCGGTGCCGGTCGTCCCGGCGGTGCTGCGGGCGGCGGGGGCCCCGGGGGCCGGTCCGCGCGCCGGGCTCCCGGGGGACGCGCCGGGCGCGCCCGGCGCCGGGGCGCCGGTGATGGCCGCGGAGGTGGCGCTGGCGGACGGCGGGCCGGTGCCGGCGTCCGGCCGGACCAGGGTGGAGCCGTCCCGGGCGACCCGTTCGTCGGTGCGGCCGATCAGCCAGTCCCGGCTGGGGACGACCAGGCCGGCCGGGGTGAAGGCGATCCGGCGCAGCTCGGACTGCGGGCCGTTGTCCTTGCGCCACATGCTCGCCACGATGTCGACCGCTTCCTGCGGCGTCTCGGCGAACTCCAGGCCGGCGTAGACCGGGGCGCAGGCGTCCAGGCCGAGGTCCTGGGCGGTGAGGCGGCGGCCGAGCCGGCGGGTGAAGACCTCGGCGATCAGCGCCGGGGTGGCCCCGCGCGGTTGCTGGCCGCGCAGCCAGCGGGTGACCGAAGTCTTGTCGTAGCGCAGGTCGAGGCCGTGCTCCAGGCCGAGCTGGTCGACCCGGCGGGCGAGTCCGGCGTGCGAGAAGCCGGCCTCCTCGATCAGCGCCGCGAGCTGGCCGTTCTGCGGGGCCGGGCCGGAGTGGCCGGGCCCGCGGGCCGGGGCGGGCGCGGGTTCGGGTGCGCCGGGGTTCTCGTGCCGATCGGGCGTGGCCTGCACCGGCAGCCGCAGGTCGTCGGCGTCCGGGGCGTCGGCGGTCAGCGTGTCGGCGGTCAGGGCGTCGGGGGCGTCCGGAAGGGTCCGGCCGACCGGCCCTCGGTGCTGGCCGAGCGGGTCGAGCGGTCCGTACGCCGGGCTGTCGGTTGCAGGCCGTTGGGGCATGTCTGTCAACACCTCTCGGACGTCGCACCGGGCTTCACCAGCACTTCGGCGGCCTGGGGCGGCGCCCCCTGTCGGGAATCGGCGTGAATGTAGCGAGCATTCGGGCGCTATGGGTGGATCTGACCGAGCAATCCACCGAACGGGTGAAGCAACCGCGCCCATTGTGGGGAAGCGCGACCGGGATGGGTTTGGTCTTCCGTGGCCGAACCGTCGGCGGTTCGGGGGCCCCTTCCGAGGGCCTCTCCGAGGGTCGATCCGCCGTTCGGACCGCGGGTCGGCCTCATGGCGGGCGGCACCACAGCCCAAGGGGATGCTGTGGCGGTCCGCCACATGGGAGCGAGGCCGTCGGATTCCTACCGTTCTCGGCCATGGACACCTCTACTGCCCGCCCGCTCGCCGGCCGCACGGCCATGGTCACCGGGGCCGCCTCGGGCATCGGCCGGGCCTGCGCCGAGGCCTTCGCCGGGGCCGGCGCCCGGGTCTACGTCGTCGACCTCGCGGCCGGCCCGGCCGAGGAGCTCGCCGAGCGGATCGGCGGCCGCGCGATCGTCGCCGACCTCGCCGACCCCGGGGCCGTGGACGCCCTGCCGGACGACGCCGACATCGTCGTCAACAACGCCGGCCTCCAGCACGTCGCGCCCGTGCACGAGTTCCCGCCGGACCGCTTCACGCTCATCCAGCGCGTCATGGTCGAGGCGCCGTTCCGCATCCTGCGCCGCACCCTGCCGCACATGTACGGGCAGGAGTGGGGCAGGGTCGTCAACGTCTCCTCCGTCCACGGCCTGCGCGCCAGCGCGTTCAAGTCCGCGTACGTCACCGCGAAGCACGGGCTGGAGGGCCTGAGCAAGACCGTCGCCCTGGAGGGCGCGCCGTACGGCGTCACCAGCAACTGCATCAACCCGGGCTACGTCCGGACCCCCCTGGTGGAGAAGCAGATCGCCGCCCAGGCGCTCGCCCACGGCATCCCCGAGAACGAGGTGGTCGAGCGGATCATGCTCGACCGCACCGCCGTGAAGCGCCTCATCGAGCCCGAGGAGGTCGCCCAGCTCGCCCTCTGGCTCTGCTCCCCCGCCGCCTCCTACATCACCGGCGCCAGCCTCCCCGTCGACGGCGGCTGGACGGCCCACTGAGCGGAGCGCGCTCCCCGGTCCGACCGCCCCGGCATGGGGCGGACAGGCACATTCGACCCCGGGACTGTGTGGGCCACCCACATAGTCCCGGGGTCGGCCGCTTCCTACCTTGTGGCGACATCGTCTCCCCCTGGTTCTGGAAGTGGTGGCCATGAACACCTCCGCGCGAGGCACGACGGCGGGCAGCTCACTCCCCAGAGTGGTGGCCGCGAGCCTGATCGGCACGACGGTCGAGTGGTACGACTACTTCCTGTACGGAACGGCGGCGGCGCTGGTGTTCGGGAAGCTGTTCTTCCCGCACAGCGATCCGCTGACCGGAACGCTGCTGTCCTTCCTGACCTACGCGATCGGCTTCGCGGCGCGGCCGCTCGGGGCGCTGGTCTTCGGGCACTTCGGGGACCGGGTGGGCCGGAAGAAGCTGCTGGTGGTGAGCCTGCTGCTGATGGGCGGGTCGACCACGGCGATCGGACTGCTGCCGACGTACGACTCGATCGGGGTCGCGGCGCCGGTGCTGCTGACGGCACTGCGGCTGGTGCAGGGCTTCGCGCTCGGCGGCGAGTGGGGCGGCGCGGTGCTGCTGGTGTCGGAGCACGGGGACCAGCGGCGCCGCGGGTTCTGGGCGTCCTGGCCGCAGGGCGGGGCGCCGGCCGGGAACCTGCTGGCGGCAGGGGTGCTCTCGCTGATGACGGCGGTGCAGTCCGACGCGCAGTTCCTGGCCTGGGGCTGGCGGGTGCCGTTCCTGCTGTCGGCGGTGCTGGTCGCGGTCGGGATGTGGATCCGGCTCGCGGTCGACGAGTCGCCGCTGTTCCAGCAGGCCCTGGCGGCCCAACAGCAGCGGCAGGAGCGGGAGCGGGACCGGCGGGCGGCCGCACGGCCGCCGCTGGTCGAGGTGTTGCGCGACCACTGGCGGGAGGTGCTGGTGGCCATGGGCGCGCGGATGGCGGAGAACATCTCCTACTACGTGATGACGACCTTCGTGCTCACCTACGCCGTCACCCACGCGCACTTCTCCAAGCAGACCGCGCTGAACGCCGTCCTGATCGCCTCCGCGATCCAGTTCGCGCTGATCCCGCTGTTCGGCGCGCTGTCCGACCGGGTCGGGCGCAAGCCGGTCTACCTGGTGGGCGCGGTCGGGGTGGGCGCCTGGGCCTTCGTGTTCTTCGGCATGGTCGACACGAAGTCCTTCGGCTCGCTGGTCACCGCCGTGACCGTCGGCCTGGTCTTCCACAGCGCCATGTACGCGCCCCAGGCCGCCTTCTTCTCCGAGCTGTTCGCCACCCGGATGCGCTACTCGGGCGCCTCGATCGGGGCCCAGTTCTCCTCGGTGGCGGCCGGCGCCCCGGCACCGCTGATCGCCACCGCCCTGCTCAAGGAGTACGGCAGCCCCACCCCCATCGCGGTGTACGTCGCCATCGCGGCGGCGATCACCGTCCTGGCGGTGCTCTGCGGCCGGGAGACCAGGGGCCGGGACCTCGCCGAGGTCGACGGACGGCCGGGCCCGGACGGCCCGGAGGCCGGCCCGGCCGCGGCCGGAAAGCCCGCCGCCGCCTGAGGACCGAGCCGGTACGATCGCGCTTTCTCGGAACCGACGGAACCGACGCCGATTGGCAGCACGCACCATGAACCACCCTCAGGAAAGCGCCGCACCCGCGCTGCGGCGACTGCTCGACCTGCTCGCCTCCGGCGCCGCCACCGAGGACTTCGCCGACGTGCTGGCCGACGCCCGCCGCCGCGGAGCGCCGGCCGCCGTCCTCGCCGAGATCGACGACGCCACCTGGCAGGCCCTGAGGGTCCACCGCACCCTGCGTCAACACCGGCGCCGCGAGGCCGAGTTGACCGCCCTCTTCGACACCGCCGGGGACCTCGCCGCCTCCCGGGACCTGGACACCGTGCTCCAGGCGATCGTCCGCCGGGCCCGGATGCTGCTCGGCACCGACACCGCCTACCTGACCCTGCCGGACGAGGCCGCCGGCGACACCTACATGCGGGTCACCGACGGCTCGGTCTCCGTCCTGTTCCAGACCCTGCGGCTCAGCCTCGGCCACGGTCTGGGCGGGCTGGTCGCCCAGACCGCCCGCCCGTACGCCACCCACGACTACCGCACCGACGAGCGCTTCCACCACACCGGCACGATCGACGCGGGCGTGCTGGACGAAGGCCTGGTGGCGATCATCGGAGTGCCGCTGCTGCTCGGCGGGCAGGTCATCGGCGTCCTGTTCGCCGCCGACCGCACGCCGCGCGCCTTCTCCCCCGACGAGGTCGCGCTGCTCTGCTCGCTGGCCGCCCACGCCGCGATCGCCCTGGACACCGCCAAGTCGCTGGCCGACACCCGGGCCGCGCTCGCCGAGCTGAACGCCGCCAACGAGCTGGTTCGGGCCCACTCCGCCGCCGTCCAGCGCGCCGAGCAGGCGCACGACCGGCTCACCGACCTGGTGCTGCGCGGCGCCGAGGTGCCGGACGTCGGCGCCGCCGTCGCCGCCCTGCTGGGCGGGGAGATAGCGGTCCTGGACGCCGAGGGCGAGCCGCTGGCCGGACGCTCCGCCCCCGCCGCCGAACTGGCCGAGGCGGTCGCCGCCTCCCGCGCCGAGGGCAGGTCCGTACGGCACGGCGAGCAGTGGGTCTGCGCGGTGCTGGCCGGCCACGACGCGCTCGGCACCATGGTGCTGCGCGGCCGGCCCGACCTCGACGACGCCGACCGGCGGCTGTTCGAGCGGGCCAGCGTCGTCACCGCGCTGCTCCTGCTGCTGCGCCGCTCCGTCGCCGAGACCGAGAACCGGGTCCGCGGCGAACTGCTCACCGACCTGCTGACCGCCCCCGAGCGCGACCCGGCCGGGCTCACCGCGCGCGGCCGCCGGCTCGGCGTCGACCTCGCCCGGCCGCACCTGGTCCTGGTCGCGGAGCCGGCCGACGGGCAGGCCGACGACCGGGGCCGGCTGGCCGGCGCCGCCCGGCGCTACCTGTTCGGCTCCCGGGGCGTCAGCGCGGAGCACGCCGAAACGGTGGTGCTGCTGACGCCCGTCGAGGCCGGCGGCACCGACGACCCCGAGGAGACCGCCCGGCAGGCCGCCGAGCGGCTGGCCCGGCTGGCCGGGTTCCCGGTCACCGTCGGCGCTGGCCGCCCGGCCGCCG
>NZ_JBEZUT010000423.1:0-6293 GCF_040636595.1 Kitasatospora sp. NPDC036755 | reverse complement strand
GCGCCAGACGGTGTGCGGGGTGAGCACCGCCTCGTCGGTGCCCTCGACCACCACCTCCTGGCGGAGCCGGTTGACGCTGCCGAAGGCGCCGTAGGCGTTGACGAGGTCGCTCCGCCCGCCTCGCCCCGCCCCCTCCGCCCGGCCTCGCCCCGGACGCCGCCCTGCTCGACTACCCGGACCTCGTCCTGGCGGGCCCCGACGAGCCCGCCGCCCGGCGCGGCACCCTGCACCCGCGCCTCGCACAAGACGCACGAGACGCACAAAACGCACGAGACACACGAACCGTACAAGACGCACAGGACGCCCCGGAAGCCCTCTGGACCCCGCCCGGCAGCGACTCCGCCCGGCTCCGCGACCTCACGCCGCCCCGGCACGCCGTCCCGCCCCGCGAGTCGGCCGGCTCCTTCGACCACCGTTTCGACGCCGCCGCCCCCGCCGACATCCCGTCCGACGGCACCTGGCACACCGTGACCGTCGGCGAGATCCCGCTCGCCGTCCGCCCGGAGTACGTCACCGTCCCCGCCGTCGAGGAGAAGGTGTACGCGACCCTGGTGCTCGCCAACCGCACCGACCAGGCCGTCCTGGCCGGCCCGGTCGAGGTCACTGTGGACGGCGGGTTCCTGCTCACCGCCGCCCTGCCCACCCTGGCGCCCGGCGGCGAGCGGCGGCTGGGCATCGGTGTCGCCGAGAGCGTCGAGGTGGCGCGCCGCACCGAGCTGCGCGAGTCCACCACGGGCATGCTGAAGGGCAACAGCACCGTCCTCGACCACCGGGTGCACGTCCAGCTGGCGAACCGGCTCGGACGCGCCGTCACGGTGGAGGTCCGCGAACGGGTGCCGGTCGCCTCCGACGCCGAGATCCGGATCGACGAGCAGGCCGACTGGCACGCCCCGGCCGTCTCCACGCCGGACTGCCCGCCCAGCACCCGGCTCTGGCGGGTCGACCTGCCGCCCGGCGGACGCGCCGAGCTGGACGGCGGCTACCTGATCAAGATCCCGGCCGGAAAGGCCATCGTCGGCGGAAACCGGAGGAACTGAGCGATGACCGTCGAAACGATTCCCCTGCCCGTCACCGCCGTGACCTGCCTGGAGGACCGCGGCCAGGTCGAGCGCACCACGACGGTCGGGCTCGCCGCGGGCGTGCAGCGGCTGCGCCTGGGCCCGCTCACCGCCCTGGCCGTCGACCGCACCCTGCGCGCCGAGTCCGCCACCGCCGGCGTCCGGGTGCTGGACTCCCGGCTGGTGCGCGGCTGGTCCCCGCGCGCCCCGTTGCCGCCCGGCCCGGAGGACTCCGAACTGCGCCACCGGCTGCACCGGCTGGACGCCGAGAGCCGGCTGGCCGACCAGACCCGGGGGCGGCTGGAGGCCCGGCTGGCGCTGCTCGCCCAGCTCTCCGCCGACCTGCTGCGCGAGATCGGCGAGGGCGCCGGCCTCGGCGAGCTCGAACCCAACCGCTGGGCGCGGGAGCTGGGCCGGGTGGACGCCGAGCGCGAGCGCTACGGCGAGGAGCTGCGCGCCACCCACTCCCGGCTGCGCCGGCTGGAGGAGGAACGCTCACAGGCCCTGATCGCCCTGGACGAGGCCGAGGAGGAACCGGCGGAGCTGACCGCCCACCTGGAGCTCACCGTGGAGGCGGCGCGCTCCGGCCCCGCCGAGCTGACGGTGTCCCACCTGGTGCCCTGCGCGCTGTGGCGGCCCTCCTACCGGGCGACCCTGGACGGCGGCGAGCTGCGCCTGGAATCGGAGGCGGTGGTCTGGCAGCGCACCGGCGAGGACTGGACGAACGCCCGTCTCACCTTCTCCACCGCCCGGTCCGCCCTCGCCACCGCGCCGCCCGCGGTCGCCGAGGACGTGCTGGTGCTGCGCGAGCGCACCGACGAGGAGCGCCGCACGGTGGAGGTCGAGCTGCGCGAGGAGGCGGTCGCCACCCTGGGCCCGGCCTCCCGGGTGCCGGGTGTGGACGACGGCGGCGAGGTCCGGGTGCTGCCCGCCCCCGCCCCCGCGACCGTGCCCTCCGACGGCCGCGCGCACCGGGTGCCGCTGGGGGCCTTCACCGGCCCGGCGGGCAGCGAGTACGCCAGCGCCCCGGAGCTGTCCCCGCTGGTCACCCAGGTGGTCCGGTTCCGCAACGCGGCCGGGCACCCGCTGCTGTCCGGCCCGGTCGAGCTGGTCCGCGGCAGCGGTTTCACCGGCCGGGGCGAGCTGCGCTTCACCGCGGCCGGGGCCGAGGCCGAGCTGTCCTTCGGCAGTTCGGACGGCTACCGGGTGGTCCGGGAGACGGAGGAGCGCCAGGCCACCGCCGGTCTCACCGGCCGCCAGACCACCACCCGGACGGTCCGGCTGCACCTGTCCCGCTTCTCCGGCCCGGAGGAGCACGACGACCGGATCGTCACGGTGCGCGAGCGGGTGCCGGTCTCCGAGGTGTCGGCGGTCGAGGTGCGGCTGCGCAAGGAGGACTGCTCCCCGGCGCCGGACTCCTTCGACGCCGAGGGCATCGTCCGCTGGGACGTCCCGCTCGCCCCCGGCGCCCGGCGCACCCTCACCCTGGTGTACGAGGTGTCCGCCTCCTCGAAGGTGGCCGGGCTCTGAACGGGGCCGACTCCGGGCCGCACCGACTCCGGCCGCACCGACACCTGGCAGCACCGACACCTGGCAGCCGCCCGCGGACACCACCGTGCCGATGACGGCCGCTCAGGACCAAACCGGAGACAACGGGTAGAAAAGGAAACATGATCCTCCACCTTGCTCCCCTGGACGACTGGCTGGCCGACCCCGGCCGCCCGTACGCCACCGCGTCACTGCTGACCGACGGGTTCATCCACTGCTCGGCGGACGAGCGGACGGCACTCGCGGTGGCCAACGCCTTCTTCGCCGACACCCCCGACCCCCTGATGGTGCTGCTGATCGAGGAGTCGCTGGTGGAGCCGATGGTGAAGTGGGAGGCCCCGCACGGCGCCCCGCCGCCCGGGGCCACGCCGGGCGTCCTGTTCCCGCACGTCTACGGGCGGCTGAACCGCACCGCCGTGGTCGGCCTGGAGAAGGTCGAGCGCGGGCCGGACGGCCGCTGGGCCTCGCTCAGCCCCTGGAGCTGACGGGCGCGGCCGGGGAGCCGTTCCCCGCGGCCGCCCCGCTCCGGACTACAGCCACCCCCGCTCCCGGGCCGCCATCCCGGCCTGGAAGCGGGTGGTGGCGCCCAGCGAGCGCATCAGGCTCTGGAGCCGGCGCTGGGTGGTCCGGGCGCTCCAGCCGAGCGAACGGGCGATCGACTCGTCGGTGAGCCCGGCCGCCAGCAGGCCCAGCAGTTTGCGGTGGTCGGCCTCCGGCCCCGCCCCGGCGTCCCCGGTGCCGGTCTCGGCCTGCAGGCGCACGGCCCGCTCCCACTCCGCCTCGAACAGCGTGTCCAGCGCCTGGAGCAGCGCCGAGGGGTGGATGACGTACGCGGCGTCCAGCACGCTGTCTCCGACGCTGATCGGGATGATCGCCATCCGATCATCCGAGATGATCATCTTCATCGGCAGCGTCGGCCGGACCCGCGCCTCCTCGCCGTCCACGACACCGACCAGGATGTTCTTCTCCAGCCGTCCCGGCCAGGCCACCGCCTCCCGGTCGTAGACCGTGCGGAACTTCACGCCCTCGCGCAGCCGCCGCCGCTGCAGCGGCATGGGCGCCACCGGGTCCTGGATGTACGGCGGGCGGTCGAAGCCGCGCACCTGGTACTGGCTGGTCTCGGTGATGTGCTCCAGTCGCTGGGCGATCGCCTCCCCGCCGGTCAGCACCTCCACCGAGTGCGCCGGGTCGGTGTACCGAGAGGCCTCCCGGAAGGCGTCCATCAGCCGGTGCATCTCGGCCCGGGCGTAGCGCAGTTCCGACTCCCGGTGGCCGATCAGGGTGCCGATCGCGACGTCCGGGGGGACGGGCAGGTAGCGGTGCCGGTCCACCGGGGCCCGGGTGGCCATGCCCTGCTGCGCCAACCGGTCCAGCGCGCGCACGCTCTGCTGGAACGTCAGCCCGCAGCTCTCCGCCAGCTCCTCCGCCGTGGACTGCGGGCTGGCCACCAGTGCCGCGTAGACCTGCCCGTCCGGCTCCGCCAGTCCCAGTGCGCCGAGGGCCTGTCCGCCGGCCCGCCCCAGTGCTGCATCGGACACGACGCCCTCTCCCCCTGCTCGCCCGTTCCCGTGGGCCCCGTCGGCCCCTTCCCGCCCCGACCCGCGCGCCCCGCGCTGGCGCAGTCCCGCCACACCGCCGGGTGGTGCTCCGCTGGCCATCCTCGGCCACGGATCATGGCGCTGACAAGGCCATGACCAGCTGGTGCGTCCCGGCTCACACGACCCGTCCGAAACGTGGACACCAGCCCCCGGACACACACCGGACGCGCCCGGACGCGCCGGGAACGCCGGAGCACGGGAACGCCGGAGCACGGGAACGCCGGAGCCCCCGGCCGCAGCGCGTGCGGCCGGGGGCTCCGGCGAAACGGACGGGCGGGCGGGCCTACAGGCCGACCTCGCGCATCAGCTGGCCGACCTCCGGGTTGGTCAGGCGGCGCAGCCAGCCCGACTTCTGGTCGCCCAGGGCGATCGGGCCGAAGTGGGTGCGCACCAGCTTCTCGACCGGGAAGCCGGCCTCGGCCAGCATCCGGCGGACGATGTGCTTGCGGCCCTCGTGGAGGGTCACCTCGACCAGGTAGTTCTTGCCGACGTTGGAGATGACCTTGAAGCTGTCGGCACGGGCGTAGCCGTCCTCCAGCTCCACGCCCTGGGCGAGCTGCTTGCCCAGGTCGCGCGGGATCGGGCCCTGGATCGCGGCCAGGTAGGTCTTGGTCACGCCGTACCGCGGGTGGGTGAGGCGGTGGGCCAGCTCGCCGTGGTTGGTGAGCAGGATGATGCCCTCGGTCTCGGTGTCCAGGCGGCCGACGTGGAACAGCCGGGTCTCCCGGTTGGTCACGTAGTCGCCCAGGCACTGGCGGCCGTCCGGGTCCTCCATGGTGGAGACCACGCCGGCCGGCTTGTTCAGCGCGAAGAACAGGTAGGACTGGGTGGCGACGGTCAGGCCGTCCACCTTGATCTCGTCGTTCTGCGGGTCGACCCGCTTGCCCTGCTCGGTGACCAGCTTGCCGTTGACCTCGACCCGGCCCTGCTCGATCAGCTCCTCGCAGGCGCGGCGGCTGCCGATGCCGGCCCGGGCCAGCACCTTCTGCAGACGCTCGCCCTCGGGCTCGCCGAAGGTCTTGGGCAGCTTGACGGCCGGCTTGTCGTGCCGGGCGAGGACGGCGTCCTCGATCTTGGCCTGGAGCTCGCGGGAGCGCTGCGGCTGACGGCGCGGGTCGCCCGGGGCGCCCTGGCCCTCGCGGCGCGGGCGCGGGGCCGGGCCGGGGCGCCGGCCGGCGTAGCCGCCGCGGGCCGGGGTGGCGTTGGGGCCGCCGCCGTACTCGGGGCGGTCGTACTTGCGCTCCTCGGGCCGCAGCGGGCGGTCCGGGTAGCGGCGGTCGTCGCGCCGGTCGTCCCGACGGCCCTCGCGCCGGTCGTCACGGCCGTAGGAGCCGCCGCCGTACGAGCCGCCGCGCGAACCCGAGCCCGAGCCGCCGCCGTACGAACCCCCGCGCGAACCCGAACTCGAGCCGCCGCGGCCGCTGCCGCCACCGTACGAACCCCCGCGCGAGCCCGAGCCCGAGCCGCCGCGGCCGCTGCCGCCGCCGTAGGAGCTGCCGCCCCGGCCCCCGCCCTGTCCGCCGCGACCGCTCCCGCCGCCGCTGCTGTTCCTGCCGTTGCCACTGCTACGCATCAAAGTGTCCGTACGTCGTTCCGTCTGGGATGTGCGGTCGTTTCGGCCGACCTCACCGCCCCCTACCGATCGGGCCCGGCCCGACCGGCCTCGCCACTGCCGTCCGCGGCCTGCGCGGCAGCGGCGGCGACCGCCTCCGCGATCATCGTGCCCTCCAGGGACTCCGCTTCCACGTCGTCGACCTCGGGCAGGAAGGGAGCGAGCTCCGGCAGCTCGTCCAGGCCGCGGAGCCCCATCCGTTCCAGGAAGTAGTTCGTCGTCCGATACAGGATCGCACCTGTTTCGGGCTCGGATCCGGCCTCTTCCACCAGTCCTCGCTGTACCAGGGTACGCATCACGCCGTCACAGTTCACACCGCGGACGGCGGAAACCCGTGATCTGGACACCGGCTGCCGGTAGGCGACCACCGCCAGGGTCTCCATCTCGATGCCGTCCCGGCGGGACTCCTCCTGACCGGTGGCCAGGGTGAAGGTGAGGCAGTCGACCAGGATGGAGCCCTCGTCGATGCCGTAGTCG
>NZ_JBEZUT010000422.1:0-6297 GCF_040636595.1 Kitasatospora sp. NPDC036755 | reverse complement strand
GGGCTGACGATCACCCCGCCCGGCCGGGTCTGAGCCGGCCAGGCGGGCGGGATGCGCCGCAGCGACACGGTGGAGATGATCCGGTCGTACGGGGCCGACCCGGACGCCGACGCGCCGCTCTCCTACGCCCAGCAGCGGCTCTGGTTCCTCGACCGCTTCGAGCCCGGCAGCACCGAGTACACCTCGCTGTCGGTGCTGCGGCTGCGCGGACCCCTCGACCGGGCCGCCCTGGGCACCGCCCTGGACGCCCTGGTCGCACGGCACGAGGCGCTGCGGACCACGTACGCGGAACGGGACGGCCGGGCCCGGCAGGTGGTGCACCCGCCGCACCCCGTCGAGCTGCCGTACGAGCCCGTCCGGCCGGCGGAGCTGGACGCCCGGCTGGAGCGGATCGCCGCCACCCCCTTCGACCTCGAAGCCGGGCCGGTGCTGCGCGCCCGGCTGCTCGGCACGGCCGCCGAGGAGCACGTCCTCGCCCTGGCCGTGCACCACATCGCCACCGACGGCTGGTCGATGGGCGTGCTCGGCCGCGACCTCGGCGAGCTGTACGCCGCCGCCCTCGAAGGCCGTCGCCCGAACCTGCCCGCGCTGCCCGTCCGGTACGCCGACTACGCGGCCTGGCAGCGCACCCGCACCGCCGCCGCCGAGGCCGACCTCGCCCACTGGCGCGGCGCCCTGGAGGGCCTGGAGCCGCTGGAGCTGCCCACCGACCGGCCGCGCCCGGCGGTGCGCACCCGGGAGGGCGCGCTGGTCGCCTTCACCCTGCCCGCCGACCTGACCGCCCGGCTGCGCGAGCGCGGCCGGGAGGCCGACGGCACCCTCTATACCGTGCTGCTGGCCGCCTGCCAGGTGCTGCTGGCCCGCTGGTCCGGGCAGAGCGACGTCGCCGTCGGTACCGTCACCTCCGGCCGCGAACGGGGCGAACTCCACGACGTGGTCGGCATGTTCGTCAACACCCTGGTGCTGCGCGGCGACATCCGCCCCGAACGGTCCTTCCACGAGCTGCTGACCGCCGCGCAGCGCACCGTCCTGGACGCCCTGGCCCACCAGGAGGTGCCCTTCGAACGGCTGGTGGACGTCCTCCAGCCGGAGCGCGACACCAGCCGCACCCCGCTGTTCCAGGTGATGGTGGCACTGCACAACCTCGGCGCCGAGGCGCCCCGGCTGCCCGGCCTGACGGCGGAGCCGATCACCCCGCCGGTCCGCAACGCTACCTTCGACCTCTCCTTCGACTTCGCCGAGCACGACGGCGCACTGACCGGCTACCTGGAGTACAGCACCGGGCTGTTCGATGCCCGGACCGCCGAACGGCTCACCGCCCGGCTGACCACCCTGCTGACGGCCGCCGCCGAGGCCCCGCACACGCCCGTCGGCGAGCTGCCGCTGATGACCGGGGACGAACGGCGGGAAGTGCTGCGGCAGAGCCGGGGCGAGGCGCTGCCCGGCCCGGACACCACCTTCACCGCCCTGTTCGAGGAGCAGGCCGCCCGCACCCCGGACGCCACCGCCGTGGTCGCCCGGGACGCCACCCTGGACTACAGCGCGCTCAACGCCCGCGCCAACCGGCTCGCCCGCCACCTGGCGGCCCTCGGCGCCGGCCCGGAGCAGGTGGTCGCCGTCCGGCTGCCGCGCACCTCCGACCTGCTGGTCGCCCTGTTCGCGGTGCTCAAGGCGGGTGCCGCCCTCCAGTTCGTCGACCCGGACCTGCCCGAGGAGCGGGCCGCCCTGCTGCTCGACGACACCCGGCCGCGCACCGTCCTCACCGAGCGGACCCTGCGCGAGGTGCCCTGGGGCACCCTGCCCGGCCACGACCTGACCGACGCCGAGCGGACCGCCCCGCTGCTGCCGGGGCACGCCGCCTACCTGATCCACACCTCCGGCTCCACCGGCCGCCCCAAGGGCGTGGTCGTCGAGCACCGCCAGCTGGTCAACCTCTGCCGGGACCACCGGGAGGGGATGCTCGTCCCGCACACCGCCGACGGCGCCCGGCTGCGGGTCGCCCTCAGCGCCTCGCTCTCCTTCGACACCAGCTGGGAGGGCCCGCTGCTGCTGGTCTCCGGCCAGGAGCTCCACCTGATCGACGAGGACGTCCGGCTGGACCCGCAGGCCTTCCTCGCCCGGATCGTCGAACGGCGGCTCGACGTCGTCAACGTCACCCCCTCCTTCCTGCGCGAGCTCACCGCCGCCGGACTGTTCGCCCCCGCCGCCCACCACCCCCGGCTGCTCCAGCTCGGGGGCGAGGCCGTCCCCGCCGCCACCTGGCGGGACCTGTGCGCCGCACAGGCCGAGTTCGGCATCAGCACCTACAACCTGTACGGGCCCACCGAGTGCACCGTCGACGCCGCCTACGCCCGCTGCGCCGACCACCCCGGGCGCCCGGTGATCGGCCGGCCGGGCCGCAACACCGCCGCCTACGTGCTCGACGGCGCGCTGCGCCCGGTGCCGCCCGGCACGCCGGGGGAGCTGTACCTGGCCGGGGCGCAGGTCGCCCGCGGCTACCTCGGCCGGCCCGGGCTGACCGCCGCCCGCTTCCTCGCCGACCCCTACGGCCCGCCCGGCACCCGGATGTACCGCACCGGCGACCTGGCCCGCTGGGACGCCGAAGGGCAGCTGGAGTTCCTCGGCCGCGCCGACGAGCAGGTCAAGATCCGCGGCTTCCGGATCGAACCCGGCGAGGTGGAGGCCGCCCTGCTGACCCACCCCGACCTCGCGGACTGCGCCGTCGCCGCCCGCGAACTGGGCGGCCGGACCCTGCTGGTCGGCTACCCGGTGCCGGCCGGGGACCGGGTGCCGCCCGCCGAGGAACTGCGGGCCTGGCTGCGGCGCACCCTGCCCGACCACCTGGTGCCCACCGCGTTCGTCCCGCTGGCCCGCATCCCGCGCACCACCAGCGGCAAGACCGACCGGCGGGCCCTGCCCGCCCCGTCCGCCCGGCCCGACCGCACCACCGCGTACGTCGCCCCGCGCCCCGGCACCGAGGAGCGGCTCGCCGCGATCTGGGCCGAGGTGCTCGGCGTGGAGCGGATCGGAGCCCGGGACAACTTCTTCGCCCTCGGCGGCGACTCCATCCTCAGCATCCAGATCGTCTCCCGGGCCCGCGCCGCCGGGCTCGCGCTCACCACCAAGGACGTCTTCCGCTACCAGAACGTCGCCGAACTCGCCCTCGCCGCAGGGGAGTCGGCCGCCCCCGTGGCGGCCGGCCGGGAGGCCGAGCCCACCGAGGCGCCGCTCACCCCGATCCAGCACGGGTACCTGGACGGCCGCCGCCCCGGCGACGCGCTGCGCTTCACCATGACCCAGCGGCTGGCCCTGGCCCCGGACACCGACCCGGCGGCCCTGCGCGCGGCGGTGCTCGCCCTGGCGGCGCACCACCCGGCGCTGCGCACCCGGTTCCGCCACGACGGGACCGACTGGCGCCAGGAAGTCCTGGAGCAGGCCCCGGACGGCCTCTTCACGGCCCACGAGGGCGCCGTGGAGGAGGAGGTGCAGCGGGCCGCCGAGCAGGCCCAGCGCTCCCTCGACCCGCTCGGCGGCCGGGTGCTGCGCGCCCTGTTCTTCGACGGCGGCGAGCGGCAGCCGGGCCAACTCGTGCTGACCGTCCACCACCTGGCCGTCGACGGCGTCTCCTGGCGCATCCTGCTGGCCGACCTCGAAACGGCCTACCGCGCCGCCCGCACCGGCGCGCCCGTCCGGCTGCCGGACCAGGGCACCTCCTACGCCCGCTGGGCCACCCGGCTGGAGCGGCACACCCGCTCCGGCGCCCTGGACGGCGACACCGCCCACTGGACCCGCACCGGCGCGGCCCCGGCCGAGCTGCCCGCCGGGCGGCCCGGGCCGAACACCCACGGCGGCGCCGCCACCCTCACCGTGACCCTGGACGAGGAGACCACCGGGGCCCTGCTGCGCCGGGTCCCGGAGGTCTACCGGACCCAGGTCAACGACGTCCTGCTCAGCGCGCTGGGCCGCACCCTGGCCCGCTGGTGCGGCCGGGACACCGTGCTGGTCGGGGTCGAGGGCCACGGCCGCGAGGACCTCTTCGCGGACCAGGACCTCTCCCGGACGGTCGGCTGGTTCACCGCCGAGTTCCCGCTCGCCCTGCGCGTCGACCCCGCGGCCGGCTGGCACGACACCCTGCGCTCGGTCAAGGAGCAGCTGCGCGCCGTCCCGCTGCGCGGACTCTCCTACGGTGCCCTGCGCCACCTGCACCCCGACGCGCTGCCCGCCGACGCGCCCGCGCCGCGGATCAGCTTCAACTACCACGGGCAGTGGGACACCGGCACCGGCGCGGACGGGCTGCTGCGCGGCTCGCTGCCCCCGGCCGGGCGGGACGCCGACCCCGACGAGCCCCGCCCCTACCTGCTGGACGTCATCGGGGCGGTCCAGGACGGCCGGCTCGAACTGGGCTGGACGTACCCGGAGGCGGTGTACGAGGAGGCCACCGTCCGGGCCCTCGCCGAGCAGACCCTCCAGGCCCTGCGCGAGCTCACCGAGCACTGCGCGGACCCCGCCGCCGGCGGCCGCACCCCGTCCGACTTCCCGCTGGCCGGCCTCGACCAGGAACAGCTGGACCGGCTGGTCGGCGACGGCCGCGGGGTCGAGGACGTCCTGCCGCTCACCCCCCTGCAGTCCGGCATGCTCTTCCACGGCCTGGTCGACGAGGACGGCGCCTACGTGGACCGGATCGCCGTCCGGCTGGCCGGCGTCGCCGACCCGGCGGCCTTCGCCGAGGCCTGGCAGCTGGTCGCCGACCGCACCCCCGCGCTGCGCACCTCCGTGCACTGGCGCGGCCTGCCGCACCCCGTCCAGCTGGTCGCCCGCCGCGCCGAACTGCCCGTGCGCCACCTGGACCGGCGGGCGCTGCCGCCCGGGCAGCGGGACGCCGAGACGGAACGGCTGCTCGCCGAGGAGCGGGCCGCCGGACTGGACCTGGGCACCGCGCCGCTCACCCGGCTCGCCCTGGCCGCGCTGCCCGGCGACGAGCTGCTGCTGCTCTGGTCCACCCACCACGTGATCCTGGACGGCTGGAGCACCGGACAACTGCTCACCGAGGTGTGCGAGGAGTACGCCGCGCTCACCGGCGGACCCCAGGCGCCCCGCCCGGTCCGGCGCCCCTTCGCGGACTTCCTGGCCTGGCTGCGCGAGCAGGACGGGCGGGCCGCCGAGGAGCACTGGAGCGACGCCCTGGCCGGGTTCACCGAACGGACCGCGCTGCCCTACGACCGCCGGCCCGCCGGAGCCCACCGGGCCCGCGCCACCGCCGCCGTGCACCGGGTCCTCGACGAGGCGCTCTCGGTACGGCTGCGGGAGAACGCGGCCGCCGCCGGACTGACCGTCAACACCCTGGTCGAGGGCGCCTGGGCGCTGCTGCTGGCCCGCTACGGCGGCACCGGGGACGTCGTCTTCGGCACCACCGTCTCCGGTCGGCCCGCCGAACTCCCCGGCGTCGAGACGATGATCGGCCTGTTCATCAACACCGTGCCGGCCCGGGTCCGGATCCCGGACGGCGAGGTGCGGACCTGGCTGCGCGACCTCCAGGAGCGGCAGAGCGACGGCCGCCGCCATGACCACCTGGCCCTGCCCCGGATCCAGGCCCTGAGCGAACTGCCCGCCGGGGAGGCGCTGTTCGACAGCATGCTGGTGTTCGAGAACTACCCCGTCGACGAGTCCGCCGCCGACCGCACCGGCGTCCGGGTGGTCGAGGTGCGCGCCGACGACGCCACCACCTTCCCCTGGTGCCTGCGCGCCCACCTCAGCGGGCAGCTTGCCTTCGACCTGGCCTACGACCCCGCGCTGTTCGACCCGGACACCGCCCGGGACGCCGCCGACCGCCTCGCCCGGCTGCTGACCGCCCTCGCCGACGGCCTGGACGGCGACCTCGCCGCCCTGGACCCGCTCACCGCGGCCGACCGCGACCTGCTCGCCTCCTGGCACCCCACCGCCCGCCCGGCGGCGCCGAGCAGCCCGCCGCGGATCTTCGCCGAGCGAGCCCGCGCCACCCCCGACGCCCCCGCCGTGCGCGACGGCGAACGGGAACTGACCTACCGGGAGCTCGACGAGTGGTCCGAGCGGCTGGCCGCCCGGCTGCTCGCCGACGGCCTCGCCCCCGAGGAGCGGGTCGCGCTGGCGATGGACCGCGGCGCCGAACTCGTCGTCGCCCAGCTGGCCGTCCTCAAGGCGGGCGGCGCCTACCTGCCCGTCGACCTGCGCGCCCCCGAGGAACGCCGCCGCGTCCTGCTCGACCGGGCCGGCGCGGGCCCGGTGCTGACCGCCGAGCGGGTCGCCGCCGTCCGCGACGAG
>NZ_JBEZUT010000421.1:0-6310 GCF_040636595.1 Kitasatospora sp. NPDC036755 | reverse complement strand
GGCGCGAACGCCCGCCGGTACTACGAGCACGTGCGGGACAACGACCTCTTCCTGACCCACGTGCTGATCAACCCGGCGATCGACCGGTCGACCCGGCCGCTCCACGGTGGCGGCCACCGGCGGGCCGCGGTCCCGAAGGGCCGGAACGGGACCCCGGTGTCCCGGTACGCCGTCGGTCTGTCACCCCGGCAGACCGCTGACGTGTCCGGGCGTCTGGCCGTGCTCGACCCCGCCGTGCCCCGCCTCGTCGTACCTGGCCTTGCCGCGGGTCGCCTCGGCGCTTGCGGGCGCTTGCCGGTGCGTGTCGGCGCCTGCCGGCGGGGCCCGGGCCGTCAGGCCGCCGCCTCCGCCTCCGGCACGTCGGCCGGGACGCCGAGGTCGCCCAGAACCGCCTGTGCCGCCCGCCGCCCCGAGACCAGCGCGCCCTGCACGGTGCTGGTGTCCCGGTGGTCCCCGGCGACGTACAGCCCGGCCAGCAGCCGCACCGGGCGGCGGTGGTTGTGCGGCGGAGGCATCGCGGGCAGCGCGTCCGGGACGTGCCGCACGCCGAGGAACTGCCAGCCCGACGTCGAGCCGTCGTACAGCTCGGCGAGCCGGGCCCGGACGGCCGGCTCCAGCCCGGCCGGGCCGCCGATGTCGAAGGCGCGCCGGCCGAGCACGGTGCTGGCGATCAGCGCCTGGCCGGCCGGGGCGTAGGACGGGTGCAGCTCGCTGAGCACCAGCGAGTGCGAGACCAGGGGCGGGTGTCCGTTCGGCCGGTCGCCGTCGAGCAGCAGGACGGCCTCTCCGAGCGGGGCGGCGTCGGCCGCGTGGTAGAAGGTCGTGACGGGGTGGAAGTCCGGCAGTCGCAGCCCGGGCAGCAGGTCGGCGGCGGAGCGGGCGTCGGTGGCGACGATGACGGCCTGGGCGCCGATCCGTCCGTGGCCGAGGGTCTCCACGCCGTCCGCGGCGATCGAGGTGACCCGCACCCGGGTGCGGACGGTGCCGGCGGGCAGGGCGGCGGCCAGCTGGGCCGGGACCGCCGCGATCCCGCCGGCGGGCAGACAGAGCCGTCCGCGGGCGTACGAGCGCAGCACGAGGTCGGCGACCCGGCTGCTGGTGCCGAGCGCGGGGTCGGAGAGCAGGGCGCTGAGCAGTGGGCGCAGGAAGCCGTCCACGGTGCGCTGGGCGAGGCCGTGGCCGGCCAGCGCGCGGGCAGTGGTGGTCTCCGGTCGGGCCTGGAGCCGGCCGACCGGGGTGGTGGCGAGCCGGCCGAGCCAGCCGGCCAGCCGGGCCTTGTCCAGCGGGCTGCCGAGCGGGGCCCGGGTGGCGGCCTGCCGGGCGACGGTGAGTTGGGGGTCCCCGGCGCGGTAGCGGCGGCCGGCGTTGTGCACCAGTACGCCGGGCGCGAGCGGGCGCAGGTCGAGGCGGTCGAGGTCGAGGGTGCGGCGGAGTTCGGGGAATGCGGTGTTCAGCAGATGGCTGCCGTCGTCGAGCCGGAATCCGTCCTGTTCGCGGGTGGCCATCCGGCCGCCGATCCGGTCGGTGGTCTCCAGAACCTGAACGGTGAGGCCGTGGCCGGTGAGCGCGCGGGCGGCGGCCAGGCCCGCGAGTCCGGCGCCGACCACGACGACGTCCGGGTCGGACGGCCGGCGGGCGCGACGGGTGAAGTCGTACGTGGGCACTGGGATGCTCCCTCCCTGGTCCCGGGGCTCCGGCCGACGCAGGCAGCGGGGTGCCGGGACACGGTCCGTGGAGGGTGATGCCCAGTCAGTGTGAGCGTCAGACAAGCGCATCGGGCCGGATCCGGGGGTCCGGGAGGGTCCTGCGGCGCCGGGCGGGGGTGCGGTCACGGACAGTGCGCCGTGGCGGCCGGGTTCGGGGGTCGGCGGGCGCGTACGGTCACCGGGGGCGTGCGACGCGCCCACCATGTGCTCCCATGCGCCCCCTCCTCGGGCCCCCTCGAACCCGGCTCGGCATATGCCGCTGGCCAGGGTGGATGCCGTTCTCGGAGTGCGTACGAGTGCCGTACGGGTGCCGTGCGACCCGTGCGCACGCCACCCGCCCAGCGCGCGCGGCCACCCCGCGCGCCTCGTGGTCCCGCACCCGTCACATGGCCGCGAGCACCGCCGAGTACACGTCCGGGTGGGTGAAGCGGAAGCCCGCGTCCAGCAGCCGCCGCGGCACCACCCGGTGGCTGCCGACCACCTCGACCGCCAGCTCGCCCAGGACCGCCTTGAGCACCGCCTCCGGCACCGGGAACGGCGTCGGCCGCCGCAGCGCCCGGCCGAGCGCGGTCGTCAGCTCGGCGTTGGTCGCCGGGTTGGGCGCGGTGAGGTTGAAGGCGCCGGAGAGGTCGTCGTGGTCGATCAGGAACCGCAGCGCGGCCACCTCGTCGTGCAGCGAGATGAAGCTCCAGTACTGCCGCCCGTTGCCGAGCCGCCCGCCGAGGCCCAGCTTGAACAGCGGGAACAGCCGACCGCCCGCGCCGCCGGCCGAGGACAGCACCATCCCGGTGCGGGGGTGGACGACCCGGATCCCGGCCCGCTCGGCCGGCCGGGCGGCGTCCTCCCACTCCCGGCAGACCTCGGCCAGGAAGTCGTCGCCGGCGGGGGAGTCCTCGTCGATCACCCGGTCGCCGGTCTGGCCGTACCAGCCGACGGCGGAGGCGCTCACCAGCACCCGCGGCGGCTCCTTGAGCCCGGCCAGCGCGACGGCCAGCGTCTCGGTGCCGTACACCCGGCTCTCCCGGATCTCCCGCTTGTAGGAGTCCGTCCAGCGGCGGTCGCCGACCCCGGCGCCGGCCAGGTGCACCACGGCCTGGACCCCGGCCAGCCCGTCCCGCTCGACCTCGCCGAGCAGGGGGTTCCAGCCGATCGCCGTGCTGCCGTCCGGCCGTGGGCCCGTCCTCGACCGGTGCCGGACCAGCCGCACCACCTCGTGGCCGTCCGCCAGCAGGGAGCGGACGAGCGCCGAACCGATCAATCCCGTGGAACCCGTGACAGCGATGCGCATGCGCCCATCCTCGCAGCTCCCGCGCTCTCCCGCGGTGTTCCCGACCGTCCGTCAGCTGCCCGGACGCCCCGTTAGCATGACGCGCATGCCTGGCGACGATCTGATCATCCGTACGGCGCGTGGCGAGGACGAGCGCGAACTCGCCGTCCTCAACCACGCGGCCTGGTCCCTCCTGTCCGACGTCTCTCCGCAGCCGCTCGTCGAGGACCCGGTCTTCGACGAGCGGCACACCCCCGAGCAGTACCTGCTGGCCGTGCTGGACGGCCGGATCGTCGGCTACGTCCGCCAGGTCCCGTCCACCCCGCTGGCGAGCAACCGGCACGTGCGGCAGATCCAGGGCCTGGCCGTCGACGGGACCGTCCGCGGCCGGGGCGTCGGCCGCCGGCTGGTCGAGGCGGCCTGCGCGGCGGCCCGGGCCGCGGGCGCCCGCAAGATGAGCCTGCGGGTGCTCGGCTGGAACGCCCCGGCCCGGCGGCTCTACGAGAGCTGCGGCTTCGTCGTCGAGGGCTCGCTGGCCGAGGAGTTCCTGATCGACGGCCGATACGTGGACGACGTCTGGATGGCCCGCCCGCTGGCCGACTGAGCCCGGCGGCGGTCCGAACAAGCCTGCGGCGGACGGCGGTTCACCACCTCCAGGGTGGTACGGAGTCGTGACGGTCCCGCCCTGTCCCGGCCGCCGCCGCGCCGGTACCGTACGGCCGTGAGCAACTCGACGCCTCCCGGGTGGTACCCGGTCCCGGGTGCGGACGGCACCCCCGGTCACGAGCGCTGGTGGGACGGCAACGCCTGGAGCAACGAGGTCAGGCCGCTCCAGGGCGGCGTCGCCGGGGGGCTCGCCGACGCCCCCACCCAGGGCTGGCCGCCGGCCGACCAGCGGCCCGGCCACGGCTACCCCGGCGGTCCGGCGGCCCCCGCCTACGGCTATCCGGGCCAGGACGCCCACCAGCCCCAGGCCTACGGCTACCCGCCTCAGGACGCCTACCCGCACCAGGGCCAGGCCCCGGCCGGCTACCCGCCCCAGGGCCCCGGCTACGGCTACCCCGGGCCCGGCTACCTGCCGCCGCCCGGGGCGGCCAGGTCGAGGACCGGCCCGGTCATCGGCATCGGGGTCGCCGTGCTGGCCGCGGGCGGGATCGTCGCCGGGATCCTGCTCAGCGGCGGCGGCGACCACCGGGCGGACCCGACCCCGGACCCCACGGTCACCGTGGCCGGGAGCGGCAGCCCCTCGGTGAGCCCCGGCCCGTTCACGCCCTCCCCCGCGCCCAAACCCGCCCCCGTCCTCAAGAGCACCGTCCCCGACGCGCAGCACGCGATCACCGTGCCGGTCTTCGACGGCTGGGAGGTGTCGAGCAACCCGCCGCACTCGACGGTCTACCTCGGCACCGGCCGCTACACCTGCCCGGATAACAGCTCCTGCATCCGCGGCCAGTTCTCGGTCGAGAAGGACACCGTCCAGGGCTCCACGCCCAAGGCGGCCGCCGACGCCCGGATGCCCGACTACGCCGGGCAGATCTTCTCCGGGGTCAGCTCGCACACCGACGCCGGATCGGGGTACGTCAGCGTGGCCGGGGTCCTCGGCTACGCCACCCGCTGGCACATCCGCACCACGGACGGCACCCAGGGCTACGTCCTGCTGGCCGCCCTCCCGGCCAAGGGCGGCGGCTACGTGGTCATGGAGGGCGGCGTGGACGACAGTCCGGCCGCGCCGGACTTCTCGGTGCTGGACCAGATCCTCAAGGGCATCAAGCAGGACGGGTCCTCCGGCAACAGCGCCTGACGCGGCCGACGGGGGCGTCAGTCCCCGTACCGCTCCCACAGCTTGGGGAAGCGCTTCGCCATGACGTCCGGGTCGTCGAAGTCCAGGGCCGGCCCGGACGGCCGCTCGGGCTGCCGCCCGCCCACCTCGGGCAGCGGCAGCCCGGTCAGCTGCTCGTAGGCCTCGTCGGCGGCGTAGCCGAGGTCCTCGGCCTCGCCGTCCTCCTCCTCGTCGAACTCGGGCAGCAGGTCCGCCAGGTCGTCCGGTTCGGTCAGCCCGCCTTCGAAGACCTCCCGGCCCTGGCCGATCAGCCAGGAGCGGAAGTAGTCGAAGGTGTCGTCGGAGGCGCCGTCGAGCAGCAGGTAGGCCGCGCCCCACAGGTCGTAGCGGTGGGCGCGGTGGTGCCGCGCCTGGTACAGCCGGGCGAAGTCGATCACGTCGTCCGGGGTCAGCTGGAGGAGCCGTTCCACCAGGAGGTCGGCCTGCTCGTCGGGGTCGCCGTCCGCGGCGTCCCGGGTCTCGTCGATGATCTGCCAGAAGTCCGTCTCGTCCATCACCGCTCAAGCATCCCCGTTCGGCCGCGTCCGCGCATGCCGCCGCTCGGTGCGGGCCCGCGACAGGACCCGTAACGGGGGCCTCCGGGGCCGGGAACGGCGGAACCCCGCGCCGTCCGGGGACGACGCGGGGTTCCGTACGCGGGGTTCCGCGGGGACCTGGTGGGGTCAGAGGCCGAGCTCGACCTCGAACTCGCCGGCCTCCAGGATCTCCTTGACCGCGACCAGGTAGCGGGCGGCGTCGGCGCCGTCCACCAGGCGGTGGTCGTAGGAGAGCGACAGGTAGGTCATGTCGCGGATGCCGATGGCGGTGCCGCCGTCGGCCTCGATGACCACCGGGCGCTTGACGGTGGCGCCGATGCCCAGGATGGCGACCTGGTTCGGCGGCACGATCACGGTGTCGAACAGCGCACCGCGCGAGCCGGTGTTGCTGATGGTGAAGGTGGCGCCGGACAGCTCGTCCGGGGTGATCTTGCTGTCGCGGACCTTGGCGGCCAGCTCGGCGGTCTTCTTCGAGATGCCGGCGATGTTGAGGTCGCCCGCGCCCTTGATGACCGGGGTCATCAGGCCCTTCTCGGAGTCCACCGCGATACCGATGTTCTCGGTGTCGAAGTAGGTGACCGTGCCCTCGGCGTCGTTGATCCGGGCGTTGACCACCGCGTGGACCTTCAGCGCCTGGGCGGCGGCCTTCACGAAGAACGGCATCGGGGAGAGCTTGACGCCCTCGCGGGCCAGGAAGCCCTCCTTCGCCTTACCGCGCAGCGACATGATCTTGGTGACGTCCACCTCGACCACGCTGGTCAGCTGGGCCTGCTCGTGCAGCGCCTTCATCATGTTGTCGCCGATGACCTTGCGCATGCGGGTCATCTTGACGGTCTGACCGCGCAGGGCGGACGGCGCGGCGGCGGCCTGTCTAGGTTCGAGTCCTGGTACCCCAGCGCAGTACGCAAGTACGGCACAAAAGAAGATCAAGCCCCCGTTGTGTAGCGGCCTAGCACGCTGCCCT
>NZ_JBEZUT010000420.1:0-6322 GCF_040636595.1 Kitasatospora sp. NPDC036755 | reverse complement strand
GGCCCTGGACGTCTACACCCACTCGATCGTGGCGTTCCGCCTCACGCTGGTCTCCGACACGGCGGTCGACGTGGCGATGGTGCTGCGGGACGTGACGGGACCGGCGACCCGTGCTCCACCGTCTGCTGGGACACCGCCGGCGAGCCGCTGCGCACCTGGAACCGGCAGATGGGCGCCGTCAACGCCTACTCCCGGATGGCCGGGGCCGGCGACACCGACCCGAACACCGACGAGGTCGGGCACTGGACGGTCGAGGCCTGGACGGTCGCGGGCAAGCAGGTCGAACGGTACGTCCTCGAGGACCGGCCGGTGCACCTGCTCTTCCTCAACCTGCACGACGCCGGGCTCGTCAAGGTGCTGAACGGCGGCACCGACACCACGGTCGTCCCGGTCGGCAGCCCGCTGCCCGGGCCGTCCACCTACACGGCCGCCGACGTGGTCGAGGTGCTGCGGCAGATCATGGAGACCTACCGGCCCACCGTGCTCCGGGCCCAGGACGAACTCCCGGACACCCGCTACTCGGGCGACCACGGCGACCACGTCACCGCCGCGAAGTTCGCCGGCCAGGCGGCCCTGCTGTACGGCGGCGACCTGGTCCAGGTGAACTACCGGGACTACAACATCGGCGACGCCCCGGTGAACCTCGACCCGACGACGAGCGGCACCAAGGGCCTGCACTTCTCCGAGTACGCCGGCCACGACCATTCGACGGGCAACTTCTCCGCCTCCTGGTTCTCCCGGATGTACTACCGCTGGTCCCGGGGCACCTCCTGGGCCGGGCTCAACCAGGACGGCCGGCCGCAGGTCTTCGTCGTCCGGGCCGGCGCCCTCCACACCCAGTGGCGCCGCACCGACGGCAGCTGGAGCGGGCAGCTGCGGCTCGCCGACCCGGGCGGGCGGCTGGCGCCCGGCGTCGCGGTCGGCACCAACGCCGACGGCAGGCTGGAGGTCTTCGCCCGGCGCCTCACCGACCACCACATCGTCTCCCTGCCGCAGGCCGCGCCGAACGGGGCGTGGCAGGACGCCTGGGTCGACCACGGCAACCCCAACGCCGGACTCGGCAACGAGGCCCAGGTCGGCGTGCCCGTGGTGGCCAACGACCAGGACGGGCGGCTGGAGCTCTTCGTCAAGAACGGCGGGGGCGGCCTCAGCAGCACCTGGCAGACCGCCCCGAGCGGCGGATGGGCGGGCACCTGGGCGGACCTCGGCGGCACCGACCTCCAGGACCCGGTCACCGCGATCCGCAACGGCGTCGGGGCGATCGAGGTGTTCGCCGCCACGCGCAGCGGGATCCTCGGCTGGTGGCAGGGCGCCCCGAACGGCGCCTTCAGCGGCCCGGGCCAGATCCCGAACGCCCGCCCGGCCGGCCCGCCCAAGGCCGCGCTCGACCAGGACGGCCGCATCGAACTCGCCTACCGGGAGGTCGGCACCGGCGCGATGCTGGTCAGCCACCAGGTCCGGCCCGGCGGATCCTGGGCCCAGAACCCGGCCAACCTCGGTGGCCACGGGGGAGTGGGCGAGCCGGCGGCGGCCACCCTCGGCGGCCGGGTCGTCCTGTTCGAGCGCAACCGCGGCGGCGGCGTGAGCACCACGGCGCAGACCGCCCCGAACGCCGGCTACGGCACCTGGCAGGACCTCGGCGGCACCGTCCTCGACTATCCGACGGCGGTCGTCGACGGCGCCGGCGCCCTCCACGTCCTCGCCATCGGCACCGACGGCCGGGTCTACTTCCGCGCGGGTACCTCGGCCACCGGCCTCGGCGGCTGGCAGGGCCTGCCGCTCTGAGCGCCCGGTGCCGGTCCGGGAACGCTCCCGGACCGGCTCCCGGTCCGGGAACGTTCCCGCGTCACCGGGGCGGGACGGCGGTGGCGTGGTCGACCAGGTGCACGTCGGGGCAGCCCTCCCGCCGGACGACCTCCTTCGCCAGCTCGAGGATGAAGTCCGCCCGGTTCTGGACCAGTTCCCGAGCCGGGCGTGCGGGCACCTGCGGGTCGCCGGTCACCAGGATCGAGACGTTGGTGCGCCGCCCCGCCTCGGGAACGGGGCAGGGGAAGATCAGCGAGGCGTTCACCGGGTCGACCCAGCTCTTCGCCTGATCCCCGACCGGGAGTTCCGTCGCCCTGCCCCGCGCGATGTCGTCGGCCATCCGCGCCTGGTCCTGCTGGTGGAGCGCGTCGTCCGTGCGCATCACCGTGGCGTCGACGGCCGCGAGTCCCCCCTTGGGCGACCAGGAGACCGTGCACTCGGCGAGCGGCTCGGCCGCCGACAGCTCCCCCTGGACGTGGGCCACCGCCTTTCCGTCGCTGCCCACGAACGGCCGGATCGCCTCCCGGTCGAGCACACCCCAGCAGGCGCTCTGCGGCAGCTCGACGGACTGCCACGGCTTCCAGGCCCACAGCCCGCCGCCGACGGCGGCGACCACGGTGAGGGCGACGGCGCCGTGCCAGGGACGGACCCGGGAGCGGCGCCGGGGCGGTCCGTCGGGAGAGTGCGGTACGAGATGGGCGACGTCGACCATGATTGAAGTCAGCTCCCGTTTCCCTTGGCGAAGTTGTAGTCGGCGATTCCGGTCTTGAAGCCGTTGACGGCGTCGTCGCCGGCGCTCGGCGCGATGTCCCTGATCAGCCTCGGATCGAGCCCGGCCGACGTGGCCGCCTGTCGGACGGCGTCGGCCGCGGCGTCCGACGTCTGCTTCATGGAGAGGCCGGCCGCGCTGCTGGCCTCGTGCTGGGCCTGGCTGGTGGTGTCGACCTTGTACGAGGCCGACACCGATGAGATGAGCTTGTCCACCGCGAAGTCCCCCACACCGCTGACACCGGGGACCGGGACGAGCCCGAGGGCCTTGCCGCCCGTGAGCTCCCACCCCTTCTTGACCCAGCCAGCCCGTTCGTCGATGGCCTGGTTGTACGCCGCGTCGCTCTGGTGGTGCTGTGTGTGGATCTCGTCGGCCTTGGCACTGGTGAGGATGCCCGCGACCTGGCCGCCAGGTGTGACGACGTTCTTGAGGGCGGCGTCCAAGTCACCGTGGTCCGACGCATGCGCGATGACGTCCTGAATCTGGGCCGTGGTGTACGCCTGTTGTGCGGTGGCGATCGCGGCGAACGCCTCGGGGTCGCGCCCGAGGGTGGCGAGCAGGTCCTTGGTGTTCGTGGTGTCGAAGGCGATGGGGACCCCGCTCGACGGCAGGTCGATCGTGGTCGGGCTGATGGAGCGCTGGACATCCCCCATGTAGGACGCCGTCATGTCCCCGAGGGCGGGGTTGAGACTGCCGAAGAGGGCCGAGTCCCCCTTCAGTAGGGCCGCGCCGTTCTCGCCGCCGAACCGGTCGACCACGGCCTTCATGACCTCGCCCATCTCCTTGCTGTGCGGAGGGAGCGGCGCGTCCGGCGCGTCGTACGGGCGTCCCAGGGTGGCTGCCTCCAGGGCGTGGCCCAGGGCGCCCACGTCGAACGGGTCGGCGGTGCCCGGGTTGGGCCGGGGCGGGTACTGCTGGTCGAGCAGCAGGGACCGCGAGCCGGGGTCGGTGAGCGTCTTGAGGTAGGTGTTCTCGCCGCCGGTGCTCCTGACGGTGCCGTCCGGGTTGAAGGTGGCCGGCGCGTCGTGGAAGAACCTGGTGGCGGCCTCGGGGCTGTGGCCGAGCCCTTCCAGGACGGCGGACATCGGGTTGAGGCCCCTGATGTTCCCGTCCTTGTCGGGCACGCCGATGAACGCGAGCTCGGTGAACGGGTACGTGGCCTTGGTGGCCGCGTCCCAGCGCATCGGGTTCTCCTCGGTGAGCTGGGTGATGTGCTGGGCGACCGGGACAAGGAAGTGGTCGTCGTACTTCCCGTTCCGCAGCAGGTTGGCCATGATCTGGTAGCCGTAGGGGCTGTGCGCGGGGTCGGCGCCGGCCGGGACGGGGATCTGCTTGGCGCCGGCGGCGCGGAACCTGGTCTCCCACTCGTCCGAGACGTGCAGCGGCTGCCGGGTGTCGGTCGCGGTGGCCAGGGTCAGGCCCAGATCCTTCTGGATGCCCTTGATCGTCGCGCTGCGGGCGGGGCTGCCGGCGAAGTCGCCGCTCTGGGCCATGGCGCCGTACTTGGCCATGAAGGCCGCAGGGTCCTGGTTGCCGTAGAAGATGGTGGCGAACCGGGGGTCGGCGTTGTGGTGGTCCAGGATGTCCTGGAGGTGCTTGAGCTGGGCGTCGCTCGCCTGCCCGCCGAGGCCGAGGATGTAGGTGGCCGCGGCGGCCTCCTCCTCCGCTATGCCGCCGACCGGGTGGGCGTTGAACGCGGTGCCGTCGCTGCCGGTGTCGTCGCCCAGAGCCCGCGAGGCGTCCTGGTCGGCCTCGGTGGCGCGGTCGACGGCGTCGCCGATGGCCTTGGCGGCGGTCTCGGCCTTGGCCTTCCAGCTGTTGGCGTACTCGGGGTCCTTCTTGTCCGCCTGGTTGGTGGCCGGGGGCCAGTGCACCGCGCCCTCGTCATCGACGGTGAGGCCCTCGTGCGTCGCGTTCTGCACGGCGGTGGTGAGGTCCTTCTTGGCGGCCGTGATTTCGGTGTGGGCGTCGCGGAGGGTCTTGGCGAGGGCCGAGGCCTCCTCGAAGGCCGCGTGGATCTGGTCGCGGGCCCAGGTGAGCTTGGCGTTGGCGAGGCCGGCGGCGTCACCGTGCCAGCCGGACTGCTGGATGGTGCCGATGACCTCGTTCTGCATCCGCTGGGTGAGGTCCCATTTGCGGACGAGGCTCTCGAAGTCGCCGGCCGCGGAGGCGAGGCTGCCGAGGTCGATCTGCTTGAGCTGGCTGAACGTCACCATGGTGGTGGTGCTTCCCCCGATTGTGGTGCGACTAGTTTCCGGCGCCCTGCGGCTTGTCGAATCCGGCCTGGATGTCCGAGTCGGCCCGGCTGTAGCTCTGGGCCGTGGTCCGGAGGTTGGTGCCGATGTCGCCGACGGTGCTCTGCAGTGCGGTGGACTGGCTGGTCCAGGTGCCCCAGGCGGCGGTGAGCGCGCCGCCGAGGTTCCAGCCCTTGAGCGACCCGGCGGCGGCGTTGACGTGCTCGCCCGGCTGGTCGCACTCGGTCTTGACGGCGTCCCGCAGGGCGAGGGCGTTCTGTGCGGCCTGCTGGAGCACGCCGGGGTTCACCGCCACGGTCTTCCCGCCGCCTGCCGGGCTCAGCGAGACCGGCGCGGCGTTGGCTCCGGCGAGGTCCGGGAACTGCTTCTTCGCCTCTTCGGTGAGGTTTCCCTTGTCGTCGAAGAGCCATGGATTCATGCGACGCTCGAATTCGAGGTCGGTCATTTTGCGTATCCCCCCGATAAAGATCGGCGTAGATCATACTATTTTCTGGGTCGGGATTTCGGTGTCTTGGATGTTGATATCCGATTAACGATTGGTGAACGAGGACAAGAACGGCCGGTCGGGACTGTGCCGATCCGCACATTGCCCGGCACCCGGCGGCATGCCAGAGTGCCGGGCATGAACCATCCGCTCGCGGCCGAGCCGCGTACCGCCGCCTCCGCCGCCCCCGCCCACGTCTTCGACTGGCTCGACGAGACGGCCGCGATGCGGGCCGACGCCGGGCTGACGCGCACGCTGCGCAGCCGGCCGGCGGACGACCCGGTGCTGGACCTCGCGGGCAACGACTACCTCGGGCTGACCAGGCACCCGGTGGTCACCCGGGCGGCGGCGGACGCGGCGCTGCGCTGGGGCGGGGGTTCGACGGGCTCGCGGCTGGTGACGGGCACCACCGCGCTGCACACCGAACTGGAGGCGGAGCTGGCCGAGTTCTGCGGAGTGGAGGCCGCCCTGGTGTTCTCCTCCGGGTACACGGCCAACCTCGCGGCGCTCACGGCGCTCACCGACCCGGACACCCTGATCGTCTCCGACGCGTACAACCACGCCTCCCTGATCGACGGCTGCCGGCTCTCCCGCGCCGACGTCCACCGGGCCCCGCACAGTGCTCCGGCCGCGGTCGCCGAGGCACTCGCCGGGCGGGCGCAGCCGCGGGCGCTGGTGGTCACCGACTCGGTGTTCTCGGTGGACGGCGACGCCGCCCCGCTGCCCGCGCTGGCGGAAGCCGCCCGCGCGCACGGCGCCGCACTGCTGGTGGACGACGCGCACGGGCTGGGCGTGCTCGGCCCCGGCGGCACCGGGGCGCTCGCGGCGGCCGGGCTGGCCGGGCAGCCGGACGTCGTGGCCACCGCCACCCTCTCCAAGTCGCTCGGCTCGCAGGGCGGCGCCGTCCTCGGCCCGCGCCGGGTGATCCGGCACCTCACCGAGACCGCCCGCACCTTCATCTTCGACACCGGCCTCGCCCCGGCCGCCGCCGGCGCCGCCCTGGCCGCG
>NZ_JBEZUT010000419.1:0-6349 GCF_040636595.1 Kitasatospora sp. NPDC036755 | reverse complement strand
GGCGGTGCGGGCCAGCGCCTCGACCACTCCGCCGCCCAGGTGCTTCTCCAGGACCGGGAGCACCTCGTGGCGGACCCGGGAGCGGGTGTAGGCGGCGAAGGCGCCGTCACAGTGCGGACAGGTCACCGCGGCACGCGTGTGGCCCTCGCTGTTGATCCTCTGGTAGAGGTCCTGGAGGAAGGCCACGTCGGTGGCGTACATCCGCTCGACGATCCCGGTGTGCACGTCGCCGATGTCGCCCAGCCGGGTGATCACGTGGCTGAGCAGCACCACGCTGAGGTACGCCGGGTTCTCCTTGACCCGCAGGTCGATCTGCGGCATCAGTTCGTCGCGGGCGGTCGCCAGGCGCATGGCACCGTGCCGGTGCACGGTGCCGTCGTCGTCGACGTAGCCCAGCGGCAGCTCGAACTCGAACTCGGTGTGCGGCGCCCGCCCCCGGGGCTGCGCCGCCGCCGCTGCCGCCGGGGCCTGCTGCTGGGGTGCGGCGTGCTGCGGGGCCGCGGCCCCTTCCAGCAGCTCGTCCAGGCCGATCTTGCGCCTCACTCGACCGAGATCTCCTCGAACACGATGGTCACGGTCTCGGTCGCGGGGCTGGACTCGCCGGCGCTGAGGGTCGGGCCCTCCCAGCGGCTCGCCCAGGCGTTGGTCAGCTGGATGCGCCGCAGGGTGGCACCGGTGGTGTCCTTGACCTCGATGGTGAGGTTCTGCCGCGCGGTGTTGATCGCCCCGTTGTTCAGGGTCTCCTTGATCCACTCCGTGAACGCGCCGCTCTTGTCCAGACCCCGGGTGATGGTCACCTCACCGGGGAGCCGGGCGCCGGGCTGCTTGCGGACGATCAGTTTGCCCTCTTGGGTCACCTGCTTGTACTCGACGACGTCCTGTTCGACCGTCAGGTTGGAGATCTCCTTGACGGACTCGACGTTGTAGCCGCCGAGTTGGACGCCGAATATGTGTGTGGAGAGCGGATCGCCTTCAGCCATGGGTTTCTGTCACCTTCCGATGCGAGGGGTGGCGAGGGGTGGTGCCGACCGGGCCGGTCACTCGTTGACGAGGCTCGTGCTGTCGGAGAACTGGGACAGCCGGAACACCACGAACTCCGCGGGCTTCACCGGGGAGACGCCGATCTCGCAGATCACCTGGCCGAGGTCGATGGACTCCGGCGGGTTGTTGTCGCGGTCGCACTTGACGTAGAAGGCCTCGGCCGCGGTCTGGCCGAACAGGGCCCCGCGTCGCCACTCCTCGGTGAGGAACGCGGTGATGTTCCGGCGGATGCTGGACCACAGCCGGTCGTCGTTGGGCTCGAAGACGACCCACTGGGTCCCGAGGAGGATGGACTCCTCCAGGTAGTTGAAGAGCCGCCGCACGTTCAGGTAGCGCCACGCCGGGTCGGAGGACAGGGTGCGCGCGCCCCAGATCCGGATGCCGCGGCCGGGGAACGCCCGTACGCAGTTGACGCCGATCGGGTTCAGCAGGTCCTGCTCGCCCTTGCTGAGGCGCAGTTCCAGGTCCACCGCGCCGCGGATGACCTCGTTGGCGGGCGCCTTGTGCACGCCGCGCTCGGCGTCGCTGCGCGCCCACACCCCGGCGACGTGACCGCTCGGCGGGACCAGCACGTTGCGGCCGCTCGCCGGGTCGAACACCTTGATCCACGGGTAGTAGAGCGCGGCGTAGCGGGAGTCGAAGCCCGCCTCCTCGTTGCGCCAGGTGCGCATCCGCTGGGCGTTGAGGCCGGGCGGCGGGTCCAGGACGGCGATCCGGTCGCCCATCTGCTCGCAGTGCGACATCACGGCCAGCTGGACGGTGCGCAGGCCCTCGTCGTCGAGGTCGCCGCGCTGGTAGGCGCTCATCAGGTCGGGCACCGCGACCATGGTGATCTCGTCGATCGCCTCCAGGCCGCCGAAGCCGGTCCGGGCGGCGGCGTCGCCGACGTACTCGGCCGGGTCGAGGCGGCCCACCGGGGCGGCGGCCGGCGCGGCCGCGGGCGCGAGGGCGTGGGTGCGCCGCTCGGGGCGGCTCGGCGCGGTGCCGGGCTTCTCGGCGACGGCGACCAGCTTGGACTCGCGCAGCTGGGTGAGGACGTAGCCCTTGGTGCTCTTGCGGGTCGAGACGTCGTACGTCTCGGCGACCTCGGCGCCCCGGCGCACCACCAGCCGGAAGCGGTCCTCGGGGACGTTCTCCCCCTCCAGGTCGGCGACCTCGACGGACACCTCGGCGCCCGCGCCGGGCCGGGCGGAGAACAGGAACCCGGCGATCTCGACGGGCGGGGCCGCGGTGACGGCGGGGGCCGCGCCGGGCGTCTGCCGGGCCGGGTCGCCGACCCGCACGACGTAGGCGGAGCCGCCGCCGTTGGCGAAGAAGCCGTACACCGAGTGCGCCAGGTAGGTGCCTTCGGTGAAGCCACCGAACCGCTGCACGTACTGGTCCCAGTTGGTCACCAGCGTGGGCTCGTGGAAGGGCCCGGTCTCGGCGAAGCCGACGAAGGCGGCGACGGCCGTGCCGACGCCCTCGATCGGCCGGGCACCGGACTGGACCTCCTCCACGTACACACCCGGGGTGAGGTACGACGGCATATACGCGCTCCTTCGGCTGGCCATGCATTACTCGCCGGTCATTCGCCCCCGAGTCTGCTGCCCGGGCACCTCGGGAAACATGTCCGCCGGTCCTGGACCGGGGGCAGGAACCGCTGCCCCCGGCGGACACCGTCCGACGTCCTCTCAGGCTCCCCAGCTGCCCCGTTCTCCCCGGCGGCCGGTCGGGCCGGGCCCGGCGCGACCGGCCCGACGGGCCCCGCCGGTGGGGCGGTGGGGCGGGCAGCCGGCCGGTCAGCCGTGCCCGGTGTCCCCGAGCACTCCCAGCCACGGCCCGAACTCGCTCGCCAGCACCAGCCGGCCGAGCTTGCGGTACTCGCCGACCACCGCGGAGACCAGCTGCGCCATGCCCAGCGGGGCGCCCGTCCCGGCGGCCAGGTAGGCCGCGGAGACCGCGCAGGCCCGGATCGAGCCGCCGGTGAGTTCGAAGTTCCGGGCACAGAAGTCCAGGTCGAGGTCGTCGCCGCGGGGCACCAGCGGCCCCAGGCAGCGGTCCCAGAGCAGGCGCCGCTGCGCCTCGTCCGGCAGCGGGAACTCCGCGATGACGTCCAGCCGCCGGGTGAACGCCTCGTCCAGGTTGGCCCGCAGGTTGGACGTCAGCACAGCGATCCCGTCGAAGGACTCCATCCGCTGGAGCAGGTAGGCCGTCTCCACGTTGGCGTGCCGGTCGCGGGAGTCCTTGACCTCGGAGCGCTTGCCGAACAGCGCGTCCGCCTCGTCGAACAGCAGGACGCCGTTCACCTGCGCGGCCTCGGTGAAGATCCGTTCCAGGTTCTTCTCGGTCTCGCCGATGTACTTGTCGACCACGGTGGAGAGGTCCACCACGTACAGCTCCATGCCGAGTTCGGCGGCGACCACCTCGGCCGACATCGTCTTGCCGGTACCGGACTCGCCGGCGAACAGGGCGATCACGCCGTTGCCCCGGCCACCGCCCGGGCGCATCCGCCAGCCGCCGAGGACCTGCTCGCGGTGCCGGGCGCGCAGCACGAGTTCGCGCAGCCGGCCCGCGGTGGGGGCGGGCAGGACGAGGTCGGGCCAGCCGACCCCGGGCTCGATCCGGCGGGCCAGCCGGGCCAGGCCGGCGGCGTTCTGCGCCCGCACCGCCGTGCGCAGGTCCTCGGGCCGCACCGGGCGGCGCTCCGCGGCCGCCGTCCGGGCCGCGACCGAGGCGGCGCGGGCGAGCTGCTCCCCGTCCAGCCGGTAGGCGGCGACGGTCTCGGTGAGCTCCTCGTCCAGCTCCGCGCCCAGGGCGTCGGCCCACTGCCCGGCCCTGACCCGGGCGTCCGGCGGCGGAACGGTGACCACCACCGGGCTGCGCGCCGCCCAGGTAGGGTCCCAGACCCGGGAGCCGTGCAGGAGCAGCGGGACGCCGTCGAGTTCCGCGCAGAGCTCGCGCAACAGCGCGGCCCGCTCGGGCCGTTCGGGTTCCAGCCGGTCCAGCGGTCCGAGCACCACTCCGGCCCCGCCCAGCCGTGCCTCGCGGGCGAGCACCCGGACGGTGGCCTCCGGCGGTCGGGCGGCGAACGCGGCGGCGTCGACCATCAGGGGCGGTGGGCCGGCGGCGGCGAGGGCGGCCGCCGCGAGCGGGCCGGCGTGCCCGCCGCGGTCCAGCAGGTGGACGAAGCCGCCGTCCGCGGCCAGGGCGCGAAGCCGCTCGGCGGGCTGCTCGGCGGTTGCCGGGTCGGGCTGCTCGGCGGTTGCCGGGTCGGGCTTCACGGTGGTCGGGCCGTCGGGCTTCGCGGTGCGGTGGGCGAGGCCCGCGAGCGCGCCGTCGGGCTCGTCGTCGCCGAGCAGGTGGGCCGTCACCCGGTCCGGGACGCGCAGGGTCCTGGAGAGCAGCGGGCGGTCCGGCTCGGTGATCTCCAGCAGGCCTCCGGCGATCAGTGGGGCCCGGGTGGAGAACCGGAAACGGCCGGCGCCGGCCGCAGGCAGCCCGCACAGGTCGAGGGCGAGGCCGATGGTGGCCCGACGGCGGGTCAGGTCGTCGTTGAGGTAGCCGTAGAGCTGTTCGAAGCGGGCGTCGAGGTCCGGGGCGAGTGCCACCAGCAGCAGGTCGAGGTCGACCGGGAGCAGCCCGAAGGCGGCGGCGAGCCGCCCGAGCCGGGAGCCGGGCGGCGGCGGCCCGTCGCCCGGGTCGGCGGTGGCGCGGTGCACGGTGGCGGAGGCCGCCAGGATGCGCTCGACCGCCTCCGGGCCGAGGTACTGGCCGCGGTACGGGTCGTCCGGGTCCGGGTCGTCGGCACGGCGTTCGCGCACCGCGGCGCGGACCCTCCGTTCGACCCGTTGCAGCCGCTCCCAGAGGTGGTCGCGGCCCGGGCCGGGCCGGTCGTCGTGGTCCGGGCCGGGCGGGGCGGCGCTCGCCGGCGGTTCGAGGTCGACGGTCATCGTGCCCTGCCCCGCGGTCGGCGGCCGGGCGGCAGCCCGCGCTCCCGGGGCGCGGCGAAGCCGTCCGCACCGGGGTCGGAGGCACCCTCGTAGCGCAGCCGGCGACCCGGGGCGTCGGCGGGCGGCGGGCCGGCCGGGGTGGTGTCGCCGGCGCGCAGCACCAGGCCGTCGGTGACGGGCGGCCCGGCCGGGGTGCGGACGCCGGGCAGCGGGGCGAGCACCCGCAGGTCGACGGAGGGCCGCAGCTCGCCGCCGAGCGAGGACCAGACGTCGGACACCGAGGGCAGGCCGCTGTCACGCCCCGCGATGTCCATACCGACCGTCAGCCCGAGCTCGGCGAGCGTGCCGGTGAGCAGCCGGGCGGGCAGGGTGTCGGTGGCGGTCAGGCACTGGAGCACCTCGGCCAGCAGCCGGTGCTCGTCCTGCGGCCGGTTGGTCCAGGCGGTGACCAGGTAGGCCAGCTCGAACCAGCGGGGTGCGGGGCGGTGGCCGGTCACCACGCCGTCGGCGTCGTGCTCCGCGACGGTGCCGGCCTGCCGGCGGCCGGTGTCCTCGCGGAGCCCGTACAGGAAGACGCTGACCGTGGGCGCGTTGCGCCGGGCCGCGAAGTCCCGGGTGGGCGCGTCGAAGACCACCTCGATGCCGCGCTCGGGCAGACCGGTCTCGGCGAGCAGTCGGCGCAGTGCCTCGTCGACCTCGTGGATCATCGCCGCTCCACCTCTCCGGGCGGGCCGATGCTGCCCTCGACCACCAGGAACGGGCAGGTCACCGGGGAGAAGCCGGGGCCCTCGGCGGTGATGGTGCGCGGGCCGGTCTCGTCCTTGGGGAGGATCAGCAGCTGGCCGGCGAAGGTGCCGTCGGCCTTCGGGTGGGTGGGCGCGGCCGGGGCGGTGAGCCCGGGGTTCCAGGTGAACCGGACGGGCGCGCCGGGCGGGAAGTCCACGCCGCGCACCGAGGTCACGAAGCCGGGCTTGCCGATCGGCGGGACCGCGACGATCCGGGGCTGGAGGATGCGCAGCGGGGTGCTCGCCCGGTGCGGTCCGGGGGTGGCGTCGGTGCCGGTGGTGGTCAGCTCGGCGCTGATGGTGGTGTCCAGCGCCGCCACGGGCGAGAGCACGACGCGGATCACGGCGCTGCGGCCCGGGGCGAGGTCGCTCACCGTGCAGGTGCCGGCCCGGCAGCCCCCGGGCAGGGCCTCGGTGGGCACTCCGGCGGGCAGGCCGAGGGTCAGGCGCAGGCCGGTCGCGAGGGCCTGGCCGGTGTTGCGCACCGTGTAGCTGACGGTCACGTGGCCGCCGACGTAGCCGGGGTTCGGCTGGGCGTCGACCGCGACGGTGGGGCCGGCCTGGGCCCCCACCCTGCTGGCGGCCGCCCCA
>NZ_JBEZUT010000418.1:0-6362 GCF_040636595.1 Kitasatospora sp. NPDC036755 | reverse complement strand
GCTTCGACGTCCTGGAGGCGGACGCCGCGGCCGCGGGCGTGCCGGTGGCGGAGCAGGACCGGTGCGGGCGCAGGGCGGCGCGGAGCCGGGCGTCGGGCAGGGCGGCCGCGCCGTTCATGGCGACGGCGGTGAGCAGTTCGCGCTCCTCGTCGTCGGCCAGGCCGCGCTGGCGGGCCGGGCGGACCTCGCGCAGCACCTCCTGGCCGATCGGGGAGGCCCATCGGGTGTACGGGTAGACGTCGACCCGGGCCATCAGCAGGGTGCCCGAGGTGAGCACCAGCGGCAGCGAGAACCAGGCGAGCGGGGCGAGGGTGTCACCGCCGGTGAAGCCGCCGAGGGCCAGCGACGCGGCCAGCAGGACCACCGTCAGCAGCAGCGCGTGCCGGACCTGCCGGATCACCACCACGGTGTTGCGCTGCACCAGGGCCGGGGTGGCCAGGCCGGCCAGCGCGAGCCGGGCGCCGATCTCCAGCACGGTGGGGTGCTCGGCCATCGCCCGGCGCAGTTCGTCGGTCGGGCACTGGACCTCGGGGCCGACGGTGGCGATGACCGCCCGTTCCAGGCGGCTACGGCCCTTGGGGTCGACGACGGTGGTCCAGCCGGTGTGCGCGAGGTGCAGCCGGCCGCGGCCGGCCATCAGGACGAGGGCGAGTTCGACGACCCGGTCCGGGCCGCCGGCCAGGTAGGCGGTCTCGTACAGGCCGATGCCGACGGCTTCGGGGGGCCGCAGGCCGTTCCGGTCGGCGAGGGCGTCGGCGGTGGCGGTCATCCGGACCAACCGGGCGCAGGACAGGACCGCCGCGACACAGGCCGGTATGAGGAACAGCAACCACATGGGCTTGTTGTATGCCTGCGCCGACGGCGGGCGGAACGTCTTCCCGGTTCGCGATACCGAACTGTGACGTCCGGCGGGCGGGCCGCCGGGGCCGGGATCCGCCGCCGCGGCCCGGCGGGCGGCCGGGTGGCAGGCGTTCCGCCCCGTGCGGGCCCGCCGGGGTGCCTCAGGAGCCGCAGCCGCCGCCGCAGCTCGATCCGCAGCTGGAGGAGGACGAGGAGCCGCAGCTCGACGAGGAGGAACCGCAGCTGGAGGAGGACGAGGAACCGCAGCTCGACGAGGAGGAACCGCAGCCGGAGGTGGACGAGCCGCAGCCCGACGAGCCGGAGGAACCGGAGTCGGAGGAGCCGCACCAGGCGGCCGAGCCGCCGTCCGAACCGGAGGAGCAGGAGGAGGACGAGGACGATGAGGAGGACGAGGACGCGCCCGAGGCGTTCGCGGCGGCGGCCTGCCGGACGGCCTCGTCCTCGGTGGAGGCGGCCAGCATCGCGGCCTGCAGCTCCTGGTCGTCCATCCCCGCGGCGGCCAGGCCGCCGAGCGCGAGCGCGCCCAGCAGCGCACCGCCGGCCAGCCGGGGCGGCATCCCCGCGTTGGGCGTCCACGGCCGGCCCTGCATCAGGGAGAGCTGACGCTCCCCGGCCGGGGTGATCCGGCTCTTCACCGGCGGGGTGGCGAGCAGCGTGACGAGGCCCACCAGCAGCAGGATGCCCGGCACCCAGAGGTTCGGGCGCTCGCGGCCGGGGACGCCGTCGTCCAGCAGCTCGGCGGCCACCGCGGAGGCCACCACGACGAGCATCGCGAGCCAGAGCAGTCGGCGGGCGGTGCGGGCCCGGCGCAGTCGCTCGGGGCGGCGCAGCAGGCCGCGGTCGGCGAGCCGGTCGCCGATCTCCTGGACGGCGGCGGAGCGCATCACGGCGGGGCGCAGCGAGCCGAGTTGGCGGCTCCCGGTCGGGCCGACGGCGTCCTGGACGGCCTTGTCGACGGCGTCGTACGGCTTGCCGCCGGTGAGGGTGACCAGGCCGGAGCGGCTGACCACGGCCTGCTCGCTCATGTGCATCCGGACCAGGGCGGTGTCGAACACCCGCCCCGGCCCGCCGGACAGGAACGCGGTGTCGAGCAGCGGCAGGCCGCGGCCGGGCAGGCCCTTGGCGTACCGGACCCGGCCGATGCGTTGGCGGGTCCGGGAGGCGTGGATCGCGGCGGCCGCCAGCAGGACGGCCGGGACGATGAAGTAGCTGTTGTGCCACATGGGCGGTCCCCCGGGGTGGTGATGGTTCGTCGAGGTCGGTGGCGCCGGCAGGTCCGTCGGCGGGCTGTCGGTGGCCCGTCGGTCGTCCGTCGGCGGGCCGTGGTCAGCGGCGCAGGGCCCGGCGCAGGCGTGCGAGCGGGCCCGGAGGCCTTACGGGTGCCGGGTGGAGCCACTGCTCCAGGGCCCGGCGGCGGTCGGCGGCGAGCGGCCCGCCGTCGGTGAGCACCCACTCGGCGAAGGCCCGGGCGTCGGCGCGGTAGCCGCCGGTCTGCGGGTGGGAGCGGGCGTAGCCGAGGAAGAGCGGCCCGTACTGCGCGCCGAGCGCGCGGGGCAGGTCGGGGGCCACCTTGGCGGCGGTGTCCCGCCGCTTGGCGGCCAGGCCGACGGACTGGGCGCGGACCTGGCGCTCGTCGAAGCCGGGCGGGACGGGCCCGCCGGCCACCAGGGCGGCCAGCAGTTCCTCCTGCCGCCGGGCCAGGCGCCGCCGGGCGGCCGCGAGGTCCTGGTCGGCGGTGCCCTGACCGGCGTTCTCCCGCGCCGTGGTGTCGGTCGTCACCGGGTGCTCCCCTCCAGCACCCGGCGGACGGCGTCCAGTTCGCCGGCCAGCTCGCTGGGCGGCGGGAAGTCGGCGTCCCGCTCCAGCAGGACCCCGGGCGGGTCGACCCGCGCGCACAGTTCGGCGAGCACCTCCAGCACCGGTTCGGTGACGGGGTGGGCGTGGGTGTCGTGCCAGACGCCGTCGACCATGGTGCCGCCCGCGACGTGGACGTAGGCGATCGCCTCCAACGGCAGGCGGTCGAGTTCGGCGGCCGGGTCGATGCCGAGGTTGACCCGGTTGGTGTGGAGGTTGGCGACGTCGATCAGCAGCCGGACGCCGGTGCGTTCGACCAGCTCGGCGAGGAACTGGCCCTCGGTGAACTCGTCGTCCGGCCAGGCGAGCTGGGCGGCGACGTTCTCCAGGGCGAGCGGCACCGGCAGCCGGTCCCGGGCGATCCGGACGTTCTCGGCGATCACCCGCAGCGAGTCCCGGGTGCGGGGGACGGGCAGCAGGTGGCCGGCCTCCAGGCCGCCGGCCCGGACGAACGCCAGGTGCTCGGTGACCAGCGGGGAGCCGAGCGCCGTCGCGACCCCGGCCAGCCGGTCGAGGCGGTCGGGGTCGGGCAGGTCGGCGCCGCCGAGGCCGAGTCCGACGCCGTGCGGGACGACGGTGACGCCGCGTTCGCGCAGTACGGTCAGGGAGTCGGGCAGGTGGTCGGCGCAGATGTTCTCGGCGACCACCTCGACCCAGTCCAGGCCGGGCTGGCGCTCGACGACGGTGTCGATCTCGCTGCGCCAGCCGAGGCCGACGCCCAGGCGGGGCGTGCCGGTGGGGCGGGTGGTGGCGCGGGGCTTGGCGCCCAGGGCAGGAGAAGTCATCGGTTCGCCCCCTTCGGAGGCCGGGTGGAAGGGCCGTCGACCGGTGTGGGCGTCGTCGCCGGAACCGCGCGGCCGTGCTGCTGAGAATGTCCCCGGGTGGGGTTGCTGCCAAGCCTCACCCGGTCTTCTCAGAGCATTATTTGAGCATGCCGCTCCGACGATCAGGGACTTTGGTCCCGAGCCCGAGCCCGAGCCCGGACCCGAGTCCGGGTCGGCGTCCGCGAGTGCCGTGCCCGGCCTGCCGGAAAACCGGAGGCGCCGGGCGGGCGGGCGCGGCTAGCGTGGGAATCCATGACTCCTTCTGATTCCTTGACGATCCGTGACTTCCGCCCCGACGACGCGGGGGCCGTGGTCGCGGCGCACCGGGCCGGGCGCGAGCACCTGGTGCTCTCCGCCGAGGCCCTGGTCTGGCTGAACGCCCAGCCCAGCCCCGAGGAGCACTTCCGCACCTTCGTCGCCGAGCTGGCCGGCGAGGTGATCGGGGCGGTGCGCTGCGGGGTGGTGCTCGGGACGACGACCGAGGGGGTCGGCTACGCCAACGGCAGCGTGCTGCCGGCGTTCCGGCGGCGCGGTGCGGCCACCGCCCTGCTGTCCGCGGCCGAGCGGCACCTGGCCGGGCACGGGGTGGCGGAGCTGCACACCTGGATGGACGACGAGCCCGCCTCGCTGGCCTTCGCCACCGCCCGGGGCTACCGGCTCGGGCGCACCATGCAGTTCGCCGGACGGGACCTGGCGCTGCCGCTGCCGCCCGCGCCGGTCCTGCCGCCGGGTGTCGAGCTGCGCCCGGCCTCGGACTGGGCGGACGACCCGCACCCGCTGTTCCTGGTCGAGGCGGACGCCGTCCTGGACGAGCCCGGCAGCGAGGTGCCGATGGACGCCTACGAGTACGAGGACTGGCTGCGCGCCGACTGGACGAGGCCGGACCGGGACCGGGCGCTGAGCGTCGTCGCCGTGGTGGACGGCGTGCCGGCCGCCTTCAGCATGGCGCAGACCGACGGGGTGGACCGCTACTGGTCCGCGTTCACCGCCTGCCGCCGGGACTTCCGCGGCCGGGGGCTGACCAAGCCGGCCAAGCTGGAGTCCCTGCGGCTCGCGGCGCTGGCGGGCTACCGTTACGCGTACACCAGCAACGACACCACCAACGGGCCGATGCTGGCGATCAACCGGTGGCTGGGGTACGAGCGCTGCGCGGGGGAGCGCAAGGCGATCAAGCGGCTGAATCCGGCGTCCGCGCAGGGGATCTGACGCCGGGGCACCGGGTGCCGGGCGTCGGGCGTCGGGCGTCGGGCGTCGGTACCGGGGTCGGGTGTCGGGGAGCACTTCGGCCAGATGTGGTCCAGACCACGCGGGAGGAACCGGGACGGATCGGCCTTCTTCGGGCGCGAAGTGGCTTGAACCGTAATAGTTTTGCTCCACTCCTGTCACCGCATGGGCATAATCGCGCACATGACGATCAGCCGTGCGAACGTGAGCGCGATTGCCGAGGACCTGTACGTGTGGCTCCCGCCCAAGCGGGGCTGGGGCCTGGCCAACTGCGGGCTGCTGGCCTCGGAGACCACCGCGCTCTGGATCGACACGCCGTACGACCCCTCGATGGCCCAGGAGTTCCTCGCCGCGAGCCGGCGGCTGCTGCCGGACGGGGTCGGGATCGACCGGGTGGTCGTCACCCACGCCAACGGGGACCACCTGTGGGGCGCCGGGGTACTGCCGGACGCCGAGGTGATCGCCACCCGCGAGGCGCTGGAGCACATCCACTGGGAGCCCACCCCGCAGCAGCAGCACGCGCTGGTCGCCAACAGCGACCCGCACTCGCCGCTCGGCGGCTACCTGAAGGAGCACTTCGGGCAGTTCGACTGGTCCGAGACCGAGCCGGTGCGCCCCGACACCGTCTTCACCGGCGAGCTGGAACTGACCGTCGGCCGCCACCCGGTGCGGATCACCAGCCTGCCCGCCGCCCACACCGGCGGCGACCTTCTCGTCCACCTCCCGCACCAGCGCGCGGTGTTCACCGGTGACGTGATCTTCTCCTCGACTCCCGCGCAGCCCGGCGACCACCCCTCGCACTGGGCCGGACCGCTGGAGAACGTCATCGGCGCCTGCGAGCAGGCCCTGGCCACCGGCGCGGAGGTCTTCGTGCCCGGCCACGGCCCGGTGCTCGACCGGGACGGCGTCCGGGAGCACATCGGCTACCTCGCCTACGTCCGCGACCGCGCCCACGCCCTGCACGCCGCCGGGATACCCGCGCTGGACGCCGCCCGGCGGGTGATCGCCGAACAGCGCCACCCCGAACTCGGGCTGCCCGAGCGGCTGGTGCTCACCGTCGCGGCCGAGTACCGGCACCTGGACGGCACCCCGGCCCCGGGCGCCCTGGAGGCGCTGGGCCAGGTCGCCCTGGTGGCCCGGGAGCTCGCCGAGGACGGAGCCCGTGCTCAGCGCCCGGGCACCGTCCGGAACTGACCCCGCCCGGCCCCGCCGTAACAGCGCGGCCCCGTCGCAGGCGTCCGGCCCCGCCGTACCACCCGCTCCAACCCGCAAGCACCCCCGAGGACTTCGATGACGCAGATCGCGCTGATCGTCCTGGCGCTGGTCGCCGCCGTGGCCGCGGCCGTGCTCGCCCGCGGCAGGGCCGGGGCCGTCGCCCGGGCAGCGGACGCCGAGAGCGCGCTCGGCCGGAGCGAGGAACGCGCCCGGACCGCCGAGGGCAGGCTCGCCCGCGCGGAACAGCAGCAGCGCGAGGCGCAGGAGGCCGCCCGGCGCTCCGCCGAGGCTCCGGCGCGGTCTCGGCCCTGGTCGTCCCGCACACCACCTGGGCCCAGGCCATGGGCCTGTGCGTGATCTACGGCCTGCTGATCGTGCTGCTGG
>NZ_JBEZUT010000417.1:0-6387 GCF_040636595.1 Kitasatospora sp. NPDC036755 | reverse complement strand
CCAGGTCGGCTTCTTCACCCGCATCGCCCTGATCGCCAAGCCCGTCCCCGGCCGTTCTCGCGGTCGCCGTCGTCTGCGCGTCGGCCCTGTCCTGGGCCGTACTCCGGAACCAGGACGACCCCGGCCGGGACGGCGGGGCCTCCTCGACCCCCTCGGCCTCCTCGCCCGCCCAGGACTCCGCCGCCCCGGCGGTGCTCTGGAACGCGGCCGGTCAGGCGCTGGCCCACGACCAGCACCTCAGCGTCTTCACACTGGACGACGGCGCCGGCGCGGCGGACGGGGGCCGGACGCTCCTGGAGAGCTACGTGGACCTCGGCCACGAGGCGGCGAAGCTCCGGAAGAGCCCGGACCCGGGCCAGGTCAGGGTGGTGGACTACCCGGTCGATCCCGAGGACCACAGGATCCCAAGGGTGCTGGCCGGAACCCGTCCGGTGGCGGTTCTCGACGACAAGATCGTCCGGGTGTACTTCGTGAGCTCCGAGAAGGAACACCACCTGACCGAGGCCCGGTTGGAGCAGCCCGACGGCAAGTGGCAGGTCCACGACCTCGGCGGGCAGCCCGCCCGGGGCACGCCGACCGCGGCGATCATGGACGGGACGGTCAACATCTTCACCGCCGGCCAGGACAACCACCTGCAGCGGACGTACCTGGATCCCGAATCCGGGGGCTGGGACCATCAGGACCTCCACGACGCCCGCGATCTCCTGGCCCCGAAGCAGTCGCCCGCCGCGCTGGTCGCCGAGAGCACCTCCCCGGTGGCAGTGGTGACGGGGGACGTGCTCAGGGTGTACACGATCGCGAACGACAACCGCCTCCAGGAGGCCTGGCTGAGGTCGAAGGAGAAATGGAACACCTGCACCCCGGCCGACACGCCGCAGTCCGCCATGACGCCGACCGCGGTGGTGCACGACGGGGTGACGAGCGTCCTCACCGTCAACCGCGGTGACGGCCATCTCTCGGAGACCCGCCTGACGCCTCCGCAGGCGTCGGCGAACGGCACGACGGATGCCCGGTGGAGCGTCCGCGACCTGACCAAGGACTTCAAGGTGCCGACGCCACGCTCCGCCCCCGCGGCCCTGGTGCACGGCGGAACCACCAGCCTGTTCCTGGTCGACCGGAACGGCCTGCTGACCGAGACGAAGGCGACGGGCGACGGGTGGGCCCCGCAGGACTCCCTGGCGACGGCCGGTGCGCAGCGGGTGGCCGAGGGCTCCGAGCCGGCGGTGGTGGACCACGACGGCGTCACCCGCGTCTACACGGTCCGCCGGAGCGACGGGAAGCTCCAGGAGACCGCGCTGCGGAACGGCGCGTGGAGCACCGCGGTCGTCGAGTCGGGGTGAGCGGGGTGCGCGGGAAGGCCCGGACGGCGCCGGCCGTTCGGGCCTTCCCGCTCGCCCCGGGCCGGCGCCGCCGCCTCAGTCGCCGCGCCGGTGCGCCGTCACGGCGTGGACGACGGTCGGCTCCCCGGTGAGCAGTTCGCGGGCGTCGGCCTCGAAGGCGTGGTCGGTGCCGGTGTAGCGCTCGTGGTGCTGGGCGCAGTGCTCCGACCACGAGACCACGGTGAAGGTCTCGACGAACCGCTCCGGCCGGGCGGCGTCCCGGTACAGGCCCCAGGTGACGGCGCCCGTCCGGCGGCGGGAGGCCTCCACCTTCCGCATGGCAGCGACGAACGCCGGGGCCCGCTCGGCCCGTACCTCGTACGTCACGGTCACCAGGACCGGCCCGTCCTGCGGCGCCGGCTCGACGGCCAGCCGGGGTTCGGGCCAGGCCTCGGAGAGCGTCGGGTCGTTCCGGCCGCCGAGCAGGGGCAGCCGGCGCAGCGACAGCGCCCCGCCGAGGAGGGACAGCGCGGCCAGGAGCATCGCCGCGGACACCCCGGCGTGCTGCGCCACCTGACCCCAGACCAGCGAGCCGACGGCGCTGCCGCCCTGGAAGACGAGCAGGTAGAAGGCCGAGGCGCGGGCCCGCACCCACGCCGGCAGGGCGACCTGGAGGCTCGCGTTCAGGGTGGACAGCGCGGTGATCCACGCCGCTCCCGCCAGGACCAGGGCCGGGAAGGCGATCAGCACGCTCCCGCCGACGGCCAGGGCCGCCAGCGCGCCCGCGAAGGCGGTCCCGGCGAGGGCGAGCGCGCCGTCGCCGCCGACCCGCCGCGACACCGCCGGCAGTACCGCCGCTCCCGCGACCGCTCCCAGCCCCACCGCGCCCAGGAGAACGCCGTAGCCGGCCGCGCCGAGACCGAGGGACTCGTGGGCGGACACCGGCAGCAGCGCCCACAGGGCGGAGGCGCCGGGCACGAACAGGGCGCTGCGCAGCAGGATCCGGCGGATCCGGGGTGCGCTGCGCACGTACCGGCCGCCGGCGCGCATGGCCGCGAGCAGGTGCTCGCGCTCCTGGCCCGACCGGGGCGCCCGCTCCCGGGCGCCGGTCCGCCAGCCGGCGAGCACGGCGAGGATCGCGAGGAAGGAGGCGGCGTTGACGGCGAAGGTCCAGCCCACCCCGAGGGCGGCGACGAGGAGCCCGCCGAGGGCCGGGCCGACGGCGCGCGCGAGGTTCATGTTGACCGCGCCCAGCGCCGCGGCCTGGCGCAGCTCCTCCCTCGGCACCAGCGAGGGCTGCACCGCCTGCCAGGCCGGGCCGTTGAGGGCGTTGCCGCAGCCCAGGAGGAAGGTGAGGGCCAGCAGCGTCCAGGGCCCGAGCACGCCCGTGAAGGCCAGTGCGGCCAGTGCCGCGGCCACCACGGCCATGGCGGCCTGCATCACCAGCAGCAGGCGGCGCCGGTCCACGAGGTCCGCGAGGACGCCGGCGGGCAGGGCGAGGAAGAGCACCGGCAGGCCGGCCGCGAGCTGGACCATGGACACCTGGGCCGCGCCGTGGCCGACCAGCAGCCACTGCGCCCCGACGGTCTGCATCCAGCTGCCGACGTTCGAGGTGAACTGGGCCAGCCACAGGTCGCGGAAGACGCGTCGGCGCAGCGGCGACCAGGCCGAACCGCTCGCGGTGGCGTCCTGTCCGTCATCGGTCCCGGTCATCGACGCACCACTCGTCCGCTCCGTTCTGTTGTGCCCTGTCGGGCGGTGCCGGGTGAGCCCCCGGCTTCCTGCCCCCGGGAACGCTAGGGCCGCCGGCCGCGGCGGGCTTGACCGTCAGCGCCCACCGCTGTGCCGACCCCGCACGCCTGCGGGCGGCATGGCCCCCGGCCCCCGTTTTTGCTACAGATCGAGGAAGGTTCGCCGGGCGATCCCTACGCCGGTCGGTGGTCGGACGGCCCGGTGCGCCGGGAGAATCGTCCCCCGTGGGTCGCCGCGCATCCCTTGGCGGCCCACGGGTTCCGGACTGTCCGGTGCCGTTCGAAAGGCAGCCATGCACCCCACCCGGCCCACCGTCGTGCTCGTCCACGACGGCTGTTCCGACGCCAGCAGCTGGTTCGGCGTCATCGCCGAGCTCCACTGGCGCGGTCTGACGGTCCTCGCCGCCGCGAATCCGCTGCGGGGGCTGGCCCATGACGCCGCCTACCTGGTCTCCGTCCTCGCGGGCGTCGAGGGCCCGGTCGTCCTGGTCGGCCACTCCTACGGGGGTGCGGTGATCACGGAGGCCGGGGCGGTGGCCCCGAACGTGGTCGCGCTGGTCTACGTGGCCGCGTACCTGCCCGACGTGGGGGAGAGCCACGACGTGCTCGCGGGCCGCTTCGCGCCGTCGCCGCTCATCCCGCGGCTGCGGCGCACGGAGTTCACCACCGGCGGCACCGGGCGGGCGGCGGAGCTCACGGTGCCCGCGGAGTGCTTCCGGCCGTTCGTCGCCGCGGACCTGGACGAGGAGGTGGCGCAGGTCCTGGCCGTGCTCCAACGGCCGGTCGCGGAGCGGGTGTTGACGGACGCGCCGACGGCGGCCGGCTGGCGCACCCTGCCGACGTGGGCCCTGGTGACGGGTGCCGACCGGGCACTGCCTCCGGCGGTCCAGCGCTTCACGGCCGAGCGGGCCGGCGCCACCGTCCTCGACCTCCCCGAAGTCTCCCACAGCGTGGCCGTCTCCCGGCCGACCGCGGTCGCGGAGCTCATCCACGACGCCGTCAGGGCGGGTGCCGCCGCGCCCTTCCGGCCCGGCCGGGAGTGACGGGGCCCCGAGCCGGCCCCGCCGCAGGACCCTCCGCTCGTCGGCGGGCTCCACCCCGCGGGCTCCACCCGTGCCGGTGGTGCGGAAGACAATTGTTGATGATTAAACTATAGTGAGCGTGGCGCCGCCGCCCGTGGAATCGCTCCCGGTGCCGTGCACGCCGACGGCGATCAGCCGCAACCCGCAGGAGGAACGATGGAACAGCCCGTCAACGACAACGTCAACGACAACGTCAACGACAACGCCGAGAAGTCGCGTTTCGAGATCAGTGACGGCGGGGAGCTCGCCGGATTCGCCGAGTACCACCGGTCCGGCGGCGAGATCGCCTTCATCCACACCGAGATCGACCCCCGGTTCGAAGGGCGCGGCCTGGGCGGCCGCCTGGTGCGCGCGGCGCTGGACACGGCACGCGAGCAGGGGCTCGCCGTCCTGCCCTACTGCCCCTTCGTCCGCGGCTGGATCACCAAGCACCCCGAGTACGCCGACCTGGTCCCGGCCTCGCACCGGGCGCGCTTCGGTCTCTGAGGCACCCGGCCGCACGCCGAACGGGTTCGGGCCCCGGGTGGGAGACCACCCGGGGCCCGAACCCGTTCCGCTGTGCGGGTCCGCCGGCCGCCGATGTGCGCTGCGGGGCAACCGGCCATGCGCTGCGAAGACCCCCGTCCGCCGTCCACCGCCTAGGTTTCGCCGGGTGGCCCGGCCGGGCCGCGTCCACGCAGAGGAAAGGCGACAGCCCATGCAGTTCGGGATATTCAGCGTCGGTGATGTGACGGTCGATCCGACCACGGGGCGGGAACCCACTGAGCGCGAGCGGATCAAGGCGATCCTGGCCATCGCGCTCAAGGCCGAGGAGGTCGGCCTGGACGTCTTCGCCCTCGGCGAGCACCACAACCCGCCGTTCGTCCCGTCCTCGCCGACCACCATGCTGGGCTGGATCGCCGCGAGGACCGAGCGGATCGTCCTCTCCACCGCGACCACGCTGATCACCACCAACGACCCGGTGAAGATCGCCGAGGACTACGCGATGCTCCAGCACGTCGCCGACGGCCGCGTCGACCTGATGCTCGGGCGCGGCAACACCGGCCCGGTCTACCCGTGGTTCGGCCAGGACATCCGCCAGGGCATCCCGCTCGCGGTCGAGAACTACGCGCTGCTGCACCGGCTGTGGCGCGAGGACGTGGTCGACTGGGAGGGCCGCTTCCGCACCCCGCTGCAGGCCTTCACCGCCACGCCCCGGCCGCTGGACGGCGTGCCCCCGTTCGTCTGGCACGGCTCGATCCGCAGCCCCGAGATCGCCGAGCAGGCTGCCTACTACGGCGACGGCTTCTTCCACAACAACATCTTCTGGCCCCAGGAGCACACCCGGCGGATGGTCGAGCTCTACCGCGAGCGCTACGCGCACCACGGCCACGGCACGCCCGAGCAGGCGATCGTCGGCCTCGGCGGCCAGGTGTTCATGCGGAAGAACTCCCAGGACGCGGTGCGCGAGTTCCGCCCGTACTTCGACAACGCGCCGGTCTACGGGCACGGGCCCTCGCTGGAGGAGTTCACCGAGCAGACCCCGCTGACCGTGGGCAGCCCCCAGGAGGTCATCGAGCGCACCCTCGGCTTCCGCGAGGCCGTCGGCGACTACCAGCGCCAGCTGTTCCTGATGGACCACGCCGGCCTGCCGCTGAAGACGGTGCTGGAGCAGCTGGACATCCTCGGTGAGGAGGTCGTGCCCGTGCTCCGCGAGGAGTTCGCCAAGGGCAGGCCCGCGACCGTTCCCGACGCCCCCACCCACGCCGCGCTCCGGGACGACGTCCCCGCCGCCTCCTGACCAGGACGGACCTCCCTCATGGAAACGACCTCGCCGACCACCCTCGCCGTGATCTCGGGCGGGCTCAGCCTGCCGTCCTCCACCCGCCTCCTGGCGGACCGGCTGACCGACGCCGCCTCCGCCCAGCTGACCCGGTCCGGCCGTGAAGTCCGGGTGCTGCTGCACGAGTTGCGCCCGCTGGCGACCCCCATCTCGCACCACCTGCTCTCCGGCTTCCCCTCGAAGGCGCTGGGCGAAGCGCTGGAGGAGGTGAGCAGGGCGGACGCGCTGATCGCGGTGTCCCCGATCTTCTCGGCCTCCTACAGCGGCCTGTTCAAGTCCTTCTTCGACCTGCTCGACCCCGGAGCCCTGGCGGGCAAGCCCACTGGCGGCTGGCATCGGACATCCCCAGGTCGGTCTGGGCAGTGGGCAGGGCGATCGTCACGATCGTCGTGTCCAAAGTGATCATCAGCTGC
>NZ_JBEZUT010000416.1:0-6389 GCF_040636595.1 Kitasatospora sp. NPDC036755 | reverse complement strand
GCAAGGCCGGCGCGGCCCCCTACCCGCGCAGCGGCCTGGCCGGACTGGCCGAGCGGATCCGCGCGGTGGACGGGGTCTTCCTGGAGGAATCCGGGCGTGGACCTGAGAGCGGAACTGACGCCCCCGCCGGTGAGCGAGCGGCACCTGGCCGAAGCACGCCGCGAGATCACGCGGATTGCCGCCCTGGTACTCGACCGGGCGGCGAACGCGGGGGAGGAGACCGGGAGGGAGGCGATCGCCGCCTTCAACGCCCGTACGGGCCACCGCTGCACGGCCTGCGACTTCGCCGCGTACGACGGCGGCCGCGGCCTGGCCGACTTCGCCCGCGAGGCCGCCCGCCCACCGGCGCCGCCCCGGGTCGCGGACGTCACCAGGACCGAACTCGTCGAGATCGTCCGCCGGCTCCTCGCCGCCGGCCCGGACAGCCACCACTACCTGCGGCTGCTGGAAGCCAACGTGGCGCACCCCCGGGTCGCCGACCTGGTCTTCCACCCGCCGGCCGCCCCGCACGACACCGACACCGAGGCCGACGCCACCCCCGAGGCCGGGGCCGAGCGGATCGTCGACGAGGCCCTCGCCTACCGCCCGATCACCCTGTGAGCGGCGGCGACCAAGGCCCGGCAGCCGGCGGCCCGGGCTCAGGGTCTGAGCCGCCGCGTCTGGGGGTCGTAGCAGACGAGCCCCAGCGACGCCGCGATGCCCGCCGCGACGGCCGAGGCCTCGTCGGCCATGCTCCAGCGCATCGGGAAGCAGACCAGCGGCCCCGCGGCCTCGCCGATCAGCGGCCCGGTGGACCACGGGGACACGTCGTGCTCGTCCCGCGTGAGGTCGGGCCACCGCTCCAGCAGGAGCGCGACGTACGCGGCGATCGCCGGTGTCGGAGGATGGCCGGCGTCCGTGCCGACGTACTGCCGGTAGAGGTCGTCGAAGAGCGCGCCCGCCGCCGCATCGTCGCCGGGCCGCTCGCCTTCCCACACCGCGAGGTCGTAGCTCATGCGGCAACGGGGCACCGACATCCCCCGCCTCACCTCGCACCGCCCACCGCAGCACCCCGCGCACCCGCACCAGCGCACAATGCGCCCGCCTGCTCGAGGAGTTCAACGCCGCCGTACGGCGCCCCGGCGCACACGGCGGCCTCGCCCGCCCGCCCCTGCCCCTCGACGCCCTCGCCCCGGGGCGACCGGCGGCCCGACGGCACCCACTGGATCGCGGACGACAACGCGCGCCTGGACATGGCGGCACTGCTGCGCCACTGCTTGCCCCAGCCGGAGATCCACGTGGTGGCCGCGGAGTACGGCTACGCGGCACACGAGCGCGGCTGGCTGCGCCTGGACCGGACGCCGGCGGCCCCGCGTACGCGGGCCTGGCCGGGAGCCGAGGAGCGGGCGGGCAGCGACCGCGCGCTCGATGACGTCCTGCGCGTCTACGGGCGGCCTTCCGCGGTCTTCGGGGACCAGGACCCGCGTGCGGCCAAGACCCTCGGCTACGGGTCCGGCGGCCCCGCTCGCGGTCTTCCACTTCGCCGCGGCGGCGCACACCCCGTCGGCGCGCCTGCTAGCCCCCGTCCGGTGCGCGGGGCCCCGGGTGAGGGGGCCCCGCGAGCACGGAGTCGGCGGGCTGCCGGTCAGAGGGTCTCGACCCACAGGTTCTCGGCCCAGCCGCCCGAGCCGCAGTCCCAGATGGACGCCTGCTCGATGCCGCCGTTGCGGTGCCCCTTGCTTCCGATGAACGGTGCGCTGCCCTGGAGCGCGGCGCAGACGCCGTGGACTCGGAACTCCCCGCTGCCGCCCTGGCAGAGGCCGACGGCCCGGTGTCCGTTGTCCGCGGTCCAGGCTCGGCACATATCCGCTGCCTGGGCCTGGGGCGCCAGGGCGACGGTCGTTCCCAGCATCGTGGCCAACACGAGTCCTGACGTGCCGAGCCACTTCTTCGCCTTGTTCATGGATCCCTCCAGATCGGTGGACTTCGAACCGGTCGTGGTCCGGCGGGAGGTCGGACTACCGCGCAAAGCTAGCAATCGGTGGTGCAAGCGTGGCATCCGTTCGCGGGGTGCTCCCGGAGACCCACACAACCGGAGTCCGGAGGTCGGGGCACGGAGCGTGGTACGCCCGGTGACCCGGACGGCCGCCGGCCCTGGCGGAGGGCAGGCCGCGAGGAGCAGCGCAAATACCCAAGACCGCCGCCATCTACCTCGCCGGGCTCCACGTCGCCGCCATCTTCATCCGGTCTGCGAGATGATCCGAAAGAAACGGCCTAGCCTTCCGCCGCGGCGGCGGATTCCTCGCGGCGAGCCTGAGCTTCACCCCGCTGGGCGAGGGTTTCACCGACGAGGGCGAGGAGCACCGGCACTGACGGGGAGCCCGTCCCCGGGCAGGCGGTCCGGGCCGCAGGGGCGGTGGTTCGCGGGCCCGGCCTCGACCCACTGCGGCACGCCGTAGCGGCCCAGCGGGCGGATCGGCAGCCTCAGGAGGGTGAACCAGCAGGCGGCGAAGCAGGCCCCGCGGCGTCCACGCGCGAGAAGTCGGCGGGTCCGACTTCTCGCGCACCGGTGTTCGCCTCACGCCGCCCCCGGGGCAACGGCCGTCAGGCGCCGTCGAACTCGCCGGTGCGGACGGCGGTGACGAAGGAGCGCCAGGCAAAGGAGGAGAAGACGAGGCCGGGCCGCCCGGGTCCGTGGAACCGCGCACGGGCGTGACGCCGTCGAAGCCGCCGGCGGCGGGCAAGTGGCGTCAGGCGGTGCCGAGTTCGCCGCCGTGGATCGCGGTGACGAAGGACTGCCGGGCGGCCGGCGAGAAATCGAGGCGGGGCCGCCGGGGTCCTTGCTGTCCCGTACGCGGCCGGGCTGCGCGTCGTCCACCTCGATGCGCCGGCCGCCGTCGGTGCTGTGGGCGCTCGTGCGCCGGGTGGCGGGACGGCCGCGGTTCATGGCGGTGTCCTCCTGGCCCGGGGGTGGAGCGGGAAGTCGGCCGGGCCGACTTCCCGCGCGGGGGCGGGGACGGAGGAGCTGCCGTCGCCCCGGGACCGGAGTTCCTCGGTGTGCTCGGCGAAACGCTCGAACACGCCGTCGTCCCCGCTGCGCCGCAGGTGCGTCAGCGGGGAGTCGCGGCCGACGGTCGCGGCCGAGTACGCGGTGACGAGGGCGTGTTCGTCGAAGCGGAAGACGGACGGGCCGATGCGGCGCGGGCGTCCTTCGGGGAACCGGAACGGGCCTCGGTTCCCTCGGTGCCGGAGCGCTCGGCCAGGTGGTCCCGTGTGATGCGGATGCGGGTGGACACCGCCGGAGTGTCGTCTCGGAGCCGGAGCCGGAGCCGGGGCCGGGGCCGGGGCCGCCGAGGAGGAAGCGGATGCGGCAGCCGCTCTCGGCCTTGCGTCGCGGGGTCTGGAGCAGGGGCGGGCCGCTCCCGCCGGACGAAGTGGCCGGTGTACCCGGCGAGGAGGATCTTGGCGCGGGCCTCGGCGAGCAGTCGCGCCCGCACCGACCGGGGGCAGGCCGCACCCTCGACGAATAGCTCTCACTGAGAGCTAAAATGAGGGTATGACCGCGACAGAGCCGCACCCGCTCGACGTCGCGCTGGCGGACGAGTTCTCCACCCTCCTCGTCGGCATCCAGCGCCTGGTCCGCCGCCACCTGCGGCACACGAGCGACGAACCCCGCCTGCGCGGCGCCCAGGCCGAACTGCTGCGCCTGGTGAGGGACACCCCCGGACTGCGCGTCTCGGAAGCCGCCGACGAGCTGTGCCTGGCCGGCAACTCCGTGTCCACCCTCGTCAACCAGCTCGTCGCCCTGAACCTGCTGCGCCGCGGGAGCGACCCCGCCGACCGCCGCGCCGCCCTCCTGTACGCCACCCCCGAGGCCGTCGAACGGATCGAGGCCTGGCGCCGGCGCCGCCGCGCCCTGATGGGCGACATCGTCACCGGACTCCCGCCGGCCGAACGCGAGGCCCTGGCCGCCGCGCTGCCCGCCCTGCGCCAGGTCGCCGACGGCCTGCGCACCGCACCCGCGCCGGGCACCGGGCAGAGCACCCACCAGCCTGCCGGCCGGTGCGCCGCACAGGGGGAGCGATGACCACCGAAGGCACCGCGGGCGCCGGGGACGCGGTGGTGTGCCAGGGCCTCGAGTACACCTTCCGCCACGGCCGCGGCAAGGCCACCAAGGCCGTCGACGGCATCGACCTGACCGTGCGCACCGGCGAGGTGTTCGGCCTGCTCGGCCCCAACGGCGCCGGCAAGACCACGGCCATCCGCGCGATCACCACCCTGCTGCCCGTCGGCCCCGGCATGGTGCGCGTCTTCGGCCACGACGCCACCCGCCACCCCATGCAGGTGCGCCGCCTGCTCGGCTACGTCCCCCAGCAGCTGTCCGCCGACGCCGCCCTGACCGGCCGCGAGAACGTCGCCCTGTTCGCCCGCGTCTTCGACGTCCCGCGCCGCGAACGCGCCCGCCGCGTCGACCAGGCCCTGGCCGCCGTCGACCTCACGGACGCCGCCGAGCGGATGGCCGCCACCTACTCCGGCGGCATGGTGCGCCGCCTCGAACTCGCCCAGGCCCTGGTCAGCGCCCCGCGCCTGCTCGTCCTGGACGAGCCCACCATCGGCCTGGACCCGATCGCCCGCACCGGCGTGTGGGAGCGGGTGAACGCCGTACGCGCGGCCACCGGCATGACCGTCCTGGTCACCACCCACTACATGGACGAGGCCGACCGCCACTGCGACCGCGTCGCCCTCATGGACCGCGGCCGCGTCCGCGCCCTCGGCACCCCCGCCGAACTCAAGGACCGGGTCCGCCACGCCGATCCGGACCGGCCCGCCCCCAGCCTCGACGACGTCTTCCGCCACTTCGCCGGCCGCCAACTGGCCGACGCCACCGAAGGAGACTTCTCCGATGTCCGCCGAACCCGCCGCACCGCGGGCCGCGTCGGGTGAACCCGGCCCGCCGCCGGCCGCGTCCGCCCGGCCCGCCGCCGCGGACGGCCCGGACCTGTCCCTGCTGCTGGTGCCCCCGCGCGCCCGCACCGGCTGGCGCCTGGTACCCGCCCGCATCGGCGCGATGTGCGCCGTCGAACTGCAGAAGCTGCGCCACGACCGCACCGAGCTGTACACCCGGGCCGTCCAGCCGGCGCTGTGGCTGCTGATCTTCGGCGAGACCTTCACCCGCCTCAAGGCCATCCCCACCGGCGGCATCCCGTACCTGGACTACCTGGCGCCCGGCATCATCGCCCAGTCCGCGATGTTCATCGCGATCTTCTACGGCATCATGATCATCTGGGAGCGGGACTCCGGCGTCCTCACCAAACTGCTGGTCACCCCGACCCCGCGCGCCGCCCTGGTCACCGGCAAGGCCTTCGCCGCCGGCGTCAAGGCCCTCCTGCAGGCCGTCGTGGTGGTGCTGATCGCCGCCGCCCTCGGCGTCGCCATGACCTGGAACCCGCTGCGGCTGCTGGGAGTCGTGGCCGTCGTCCTGCTCGGCTCGGCGTTCTTCTCCTGCCTGTCGATGGCCATCGCCGGCATCGTGCTCACCCGCGACCGCCTCATGGGCATCGGCCAGGCCATCACCATGCCGCTGTTCTTCGGCTCCAACGCCCTCTACCCCGTCGACCTGATGCCCGGCTGGCTCCAGGCCGTCAGCCGCGCCAACCCGCTCAGCTACCAGGTCGACGCGCTGCGCGGCCTGCTCATCGGCACCCCCTCCCACCTGCCCCTGGACTTCGCCGTCCTCGCCTTCGCCACCCTCCTCGGCATCGGCGCCGCCTCCGCCCTCCTGGGACGCCTGGCCCGCTAGGCCGTGTTCCGGAAGGTCGCCGTCCGCTTCGAGGTGGCCGTCCTCGCCGCCGCGATCGACCAGTGGCTGTGAGATCCGACGTGTCGGGCTCGCGTGCCATGCTGGCCGTGAGCCCGAAGCGGGGCGTCGCACGAGGGGAGAGACCGGTGGCCGCTGACTACTACCGCGCCGACAGCGAGAACGGCGACCACATCGACGACCCGTCCGAAGACGCCATCTTCATGCTGGTCGACGACCTCGACGACACCGACAACACGTTCCTCGTCATCCAGCCCGACGAGGACGACCCCCTCTGGTACGTCTCGGTCACCGTCCTCGACGAGGGCGGCTTCGAGATCGTCCGCCGCGACGCGAACCGCCGCGAACACGACGTGATCACCGAGACCAGCATCGACACGATCGCTCACGACCTCATCCTCTGGCTGGCCGCCCGAAGCTTCCCGGGACGGCCGGACAGACGCACCCCCGACGCCTTCCAAAACACCTAGCGCACACGGGCCCCCGACGCCGAGCACCGCCCACCCCCCGCACCGCCGGACGGCCCGACCGGCCCGAGCGGCCCGGCGCCGCGCCCCGCGTCGCCGGGCGGGGTCCGTCGGGAGGGGCGCGC
>NZ_JBEZUT010000415.1:0-6445 GCF_040636595.1 Kitasatospora sp. NPDC036755 | reverse complement strand
TCGAAGACACCGTGGGATTCAAGGACTTCACCGGTGTCCCACTCGGAGGCCGGACGGGTCGACGAACTGGCCCGGCGGCTGGTCGAACCGGTCGGCCGGCTGCTGCGCACCGAGGTGCGCAGGGGCCGGGAGCGCAGCGGCAAACCGTACGACATGCGCCGCTGAGCCCGCGCCGGCCCGCGGACCGCCACGCCACCTGGCACGGCGCGGGCGAACGGGAACGGGAACGGCCGACAGCCGGCCGCGGCAGCGACATGACCGGAAGCACGGAGCAGGAGCAGAAGCGATGACCGACAACATCTTCGCGTCCAGTGTGTTCTTCAGCCTGACCATCGGCGGCAACGACCTGGGCGAGTTCACCACCTGCTCGGGGCTCGGCGCCCAGGTCGAGATCGAGCAGTACGCGGAGGGCGGCAACAACGGCTTCGCCTGGCAGCTGCCGGGCCGGATCACCTGGTCGAACATCACGCTGACCCGCGCGGTCACCGCGGACACCACCAAGATCGCCCGCTGGCTGTCCGAGATCGTCCGCAAGGTCGAGCCGAAGGACGGCGAGATCGTGGCGCTGCGGCCGGACCTGAGCCGGATCGTCGGCTGGCAGGTGCTCGGGATCGTCCCGGTGCGCTGGGAGGGGCCGTCCTTCGACCCCGCCAACTCCCAGGCGGCGATGGAGACCCTGGAGATCGCCCACGCGGGCCTGCGCCCCTCCTGACCCCCGCCCCCGAAACGCCCGGCCGCCGAAACGCCCCGCCCCCGAAACGCCCCACCCACGAACGCCCCGCCAGCCCGATCCACGGAAGGAGCACCAGGATGTCCTCAGCGGTCCCCGCCAGCGTCACCCGGGCCCAACTGACCATCATGGAGCCACCGGCCACGGTCGGCGCCCAGCCCGGCGGCACGCTCGCCCAGCTCCGGCTCCAGTTCAACCCGGCGACCCTGCGGCTCAGCAAGACCACCGAGTGGCGGCGCACCCCGTCCCGGATGGCCGGCGAGTCCGCGCTGCCCGAGTTCGTCGGCAGCGGCCCGCGCTCGCTCTCCCTCGACGTGTTCCTGGACTCCACCGCGACCCACGACAACTCGGTGGAACGGGCGGTGGAGCAGCTGATGACGGCGTGCGTGCCCACCCCGACCAGCTTGGCGCGCAAGACACCGGCCAGCCCGTGGATCCGGCTGGACTGGGGCACCCTGAAGACCACCTCGTTCAACGGGGTGCTGACCGGCCTGTCGGTCACCTACTCGCTCTTCGACGTCGACGGGAAGCCGCTGCGCGCGGTCTGCTCCCTCACCATCGACGAGGCCAGCGTCGACCCGGCCGGCCAGAACCCGACCTCCGGCTCGCCGGAGGCCCGCAGCACCCACCGGGTGATCGCCGGCGACAGCCTCCCGATGCTCGCCTGGCGCGCGTACGGGGACGCCACCGCCTGGCGCACCATCGCGGAGGCCAACGACATCGACGACCCGATGGCCCTGGTCCCCGGCGAGGACCTGATCGTGCCGGGCATCGAGGAACTCACCCAGAGCGGATCCACCGGAGGCGGACGGCCGTGACCACTCCCGAGGCCCGCGGCGGGCGCCCCTTCGCCGCCGATCCCGTCGTCGAGGCGCCGGGGCCGCTGCCGCCGATCTGGGCGACCCAGCTGGTCTCCTGCGACATCGAGGAGAGCGTCGGCCTGCCCGACACCGCCGTGCTGTCCTTCCGCGACGCCGACCACACCTTCCTCTCCGCCACCGGGATCACCATCGGCACCCCGCTGAAGGTGTCCGTGGTCACCGTGCAGGGCAACACCCGGGCGCGGCTGTTCACCGGCGAGGTGACGGCGCTGGAGCTGGAGGTGGACACCACCGGCTCGTACACCGTGGTGCGGGCCTCGGCGGTCACCCACCGGCTGATGCGCGGGCGCCGGGTGAAGGCCTTCCGCAACATGACGACCGCCGACATCGTCCGCCAGGTCGCCTCCGGCGCGGGCCTGACCTGCGGGAAGGTCGACTCCTTCCCGGTCGTCCACCAGCAGCTCTCCCAGGCGAACGTCCCGGACTGGGAGTTCCTCCAGTTCCTGGCGCAGGAGAGCGGCGCCCAGGTGCGGGTGGACGACGACGGGAAGCTGGAGTTCGTCCGGCCCGACCCGGCCTCCGGCGCACCGGCTCCCTCCACCCCCGCGCCGCAGAACCCGCTGGTGCTGGAGTACGGCCGCAACCTGCTGGAACTGCGCGGCGTGCTGACCGGCGCCGGGGGAGCGGACACCGTCGAGGCGCGCGGCTGGAACGTCACCACCAAGAGCGCCCTGGTCGCCACCGAGCCCGCGGTGACCTCCCAGGCCGTGCAGCCGGGGATGAGCCCCTCGGTGGTCGCCTCCGCCTTCCCCGGCCAGGCCCGGCTGACCGTCGCGGACACCCCGTACCGCACCCAGGCGGAGACCGCCTCGGTGGCCCGCTCGCTGGCCGCCTCGGTCGCGGCCGGCTTCGGCGAGCTGGAGGTGGTCGCCGAGGGCAACCCTCGGCTGCGGGCGGGCACCGCCGTCGCGCTGGGCAACGTCGGCGCCGCCTTCTCCGGCCGCTACACCGCCACGGGGGTGCGCCACCTGATCGAACCGTTCCGCGGCTACCGCACCACGGTCGTGGTCAGCGCCGCCCCCGACCGCTCGCTGGCCGGCCTGACCAGCGGCGGCAACGCGCCGCCGCGCGGGCCGCGGATGCCCGGCCTGGCCGTCGCCGTGGTGACCGACGTCCGCGAGCCGGGCGGCGGGCAGCGCGGCTGGGTGAAGCTCAAGTTCCCCTGGCTGGACGACACCTACGTCTCCGACTGGGTGCGTACCGTGCAGTGGGGCGGGGCCGGGGGCGGCGGCGTGGTCAGCCCCGAGGTCAACGACGAGGTGCTGGTCGGCTTCGAGCAGGGCGACCTCGACAGCCCGTACGTGCTCGGCGGGCTCTACAACGGCGTGGACCGGCCCTCCCCGCACGACGTGCCCCTCGTCGACGGGGCCTCCGGCAAGGTCAACCGCCGCTCCGTGGTGTCCCGTTCGGGCCACCGGATGGAGCTGCTGGACGTGCCCGGCGGCAAGTCCGGCGTCCACCTGGCGAGCGGGGACGGGAAGTTGGAGGTCAGCCTGGACCAGCAGCGCGGCGAGATCGTGCTGACCGTCCACGGCCCCGGCGGCGGGGCGGGCAGCACGGTGCGGCTGAACTCCTCCGGCATCACCCTGGACGCGGGCACCGGCGCGGTGAACGTGCGCGGCGGATCGGTCACCGTCCGGGGCACGACCTCGGTCAGCGTGGACGGCGGCGCCGAGGCGGTGCTCAAGGCGGCCCTCATCAGAATCAACTGACGTGACGTCAATGTGCAATGGCAGTATGACGAGTGCCCGCGACACAGCACGGCACCATCCGAAACGGAGACCGCAGATGCCCCCCGCAGCCCGGACCGGCGACATGACCGATCACGGCGGCGCCCTCACCACCCCGCCGCCGGGGGCCGCCCTCAAGGTGGCGACCGTGCTGATCGGCGGCCGCCCCGCCGCCGTGGTCGGCACCGTGCACGCCTGCGTCGTCCCCCCGCACCTGGCCCTGGGCCCCGGCGACGTGGTGCTGCCCTCCCCGGGCGCGCTGACCCGCGGCATGGTGCTGATCGGCGGCCTGCCCGCGGCCCGGATGGGCGACAAGACGACCTGCGGCGCCACCATCACCATCGGTGCCCTCAACGTGCTGATCGGGGGCTGAGCATGAGCGAGCGAAGCGAGGGGGGCGGCGCATGAGCGGCAGCTTCATAGGCCGCGGCTGGGCCTACCCGCTGCGGGTGAACGCCACCGGTGGCATCGCCATGGTGGAGCGGGACCGCGAGCTCGCGGAGGCGATCCGGCTGATCCTCGGCACCGCCCCCGGCGAGCGGCCGATGCGCCCCGAGTTCGGCTGCGGCATCCACGAGTACGTCTTCGCCCCTGGCGACAGCACCACCGCCGGGCGGATCGCCCGCGAGGTGCGCATCGCGCTGGAGCGCTGGGAGCCGAGGATCGAGGTCGACGACGTGGTGATCGCCTTCGACAGCGTCGAGGAGGGCACGCTCTACATCGACGTCCACTACACCGTGCGGGCCACCAACGACCGCCGCAACCTGGTCTTCCCCTTCTACACCATCCCGGAGCACCCGGAGGCCGAGCCGTCGGCCGCGACGAACGGGGGTTCCCGCTGATGGCCCTGCCCTCCCCGAACCTGGACGACCGCCGCTTCCAGCAGCTCGTCGACGAGGCCAAGCGCTACGTCCAGCAGCGCGCCCCGGAGTGGACCGACCACAACGTCTCCGACCCGGGCGTCACCCTGATCGAGACCTTCGCCTACCTGGTGGACCAGCTGCTCTACCGGCTGAACCGGGTGCCGGAGAAGAACTACGCGGCCTTCCTCGACCTGCTCGGCATCCGGCTGTTCCCGCCCGCCGCGGCCCGGGCCGAGGTCGACTTCTGGCTGTCCGCCCCGCAGGCCGAGACGGTCCTGCTGCGCGCCGGCACCGAGGTCTCCACCCTGCGGACCGAGACCGACGAGGCGGTGGTCTTCTCCACCGCCGAGGACCTGCCGATCGTCCCCAGCTCGCTGGAGCGGCTGGTCACCGTCTCCGCCTCCGGCGAGCAGTCCGACAGCACGGCCCGGCTGGCCGACGGCGCGGACGTGCCCTGCTTCCAGCGCCGCCCGGTGGCCGGGGACGCCATGCTCTTCGCCCTGCCGGCCGTGGTGCCGCGCTGCATCCTGGTCGTCCGGCTGGACAGCCGGGTGGAGGGCGTCGGCGTCGACCCGCGCCAGCCGCCGCTGGCCTGGGAGGTCTGGGACGGCGCGCGCTGGATCCCCTGCGAGACCGGCGAGGACACCACCGGCGGCCTCAACCGGCCCGGCGAGGTGGTCGTCTTCGTGCCCGCCGGCCACACCGCCTCGGTGATCGCCGGCCGCCGGGCCGGCTGGCTGCGCTGCCGGGTCACCGAGCCGCGGCAGGGCCAGCCGTTCTACTCCGAGTCGCCCACCATCCGGCGGGCCGAGGTGTTCACGGTCGGCGGCACCGCCACCGCCGTCCACGCCCAGACCGTCACCGACGCGCCGCTCGGCACCTCGGAGGGCGTCGCGGGCCAGCGCTTCCGGCTCGCCCGGCCGCCGGTGCTGCTCGACGGCGAGCCCCCGGTGGTCGAGGTCGCCGCGGGCGAGGGCTGGGAGCGCTGGACGGTCGTCGAGCACTTCGGCGAGTCCTCGCCGGCCGACCGGCACGTGGTGCTGGACGCGACCACCGGCGAGTTCCTCTTCCCGCCCGCGGTCCGGGAGCCGGACGGCGGCCTGCGCGCCTTCGGCGCCGTCCCGCCCAAGGGGGCGCAGCTGCGCGTCCCCCGGTACCGCACCGGCGGCGGGATCGCGGGCAACGTCGCCCGGGGCACCGTCACCGTGCTGCGCAGCTCCGTCCCGTACATCGCCCGGGTGGACAACCGGGAGGCGGCGCGGGGCGGCGTCGACGGCGAGACCGTCGAGAACGCCAAGGCCCGCGCCCCGCACCAGCTGCGCCTGCAGGAACGCGCCGTCACCGCCGGGGACTTCGAGCTGATCGCCCGGCAGGCCGCGCCGTCCGCCGCCCGGATCAGCTGTGTGCCGGCCGCGGGAGGGGAGGCCGGCGCGGTCCGGGTGCTGGTCGTCCCCGACGCCGTCGCGGACGAGGGCGACCGGCTGCGCTTCGAGCAGCTGATCCCCGACGAGCAGGTGCTGGCCACCGTGTCGGACGCCCTCGACGAGCGGCGCCTGATCGGCACCCGGCTGGTCGTCCAGCCGCCGTCCTACCAGGGCGTGACGGTCGTCGCCCGGCTCACCACCCGCTCCGCCGACCCCGAGCGGGTCCGCGAGGAGGTGCTCGCCGAGCTGTACCGGTACCTCAACCCGCTGCGCGGCGGAGCGAACGGCGCGGGCTGGCCGTTCGGCCGGTCGGTCCAGTACGGGGAGGTGTTCGCGGTGCTCCAGCGGGTGGCGGCCGTCACGGGCGTCGAGGAGCTGCGGCTGTTCCCGGCCGACCCGATCACCGGGCGCCGGGGCGCGCCCGCCGAGCGGGTCGAGGTCCCGGCGGACGCCCTGGTCTTCTCCCACCAGCACCAGGTCGTGGTCAGCGCGGCCGCCGAGGACGGGCTGTCATGACCAGAGCCGCGGTCCCCGGACTGCCCAGCCCCTACCCGATCGGCCGGCTGCTGCCCGCGATGTACGCCGACGACGACTTCGCCCAGCGGTTCACGGCCGGCCTGGACACCGTCCTCGCCCCGGTCTTCGCGACCCTGGACAACCTGCCCGCCTACTTCCAACCCGGCCTCGCACCCGCCGACTTCCTCGACTGGCTGGCCTCCTGTCTCGACCGCACCGCCGTGAAGCGCCTCATCGAGCCCGAGGAGGTCGCCCAGCTCGCCCTCTGGCTCTGCTCCCCCGCCGCCTCCTACATCACCGG
>NZ_JBEZUT010000414.1:0-6449 GCF_040636595.1 Kitasatospora sp. NPDC036755 | reverse complement strand
GCCGGCGGCGGCCCCCGCGGCGCCGCGCCGACGGCCGCGACCGCCGCACCGCTGGAGGTGCGGCAGGATCAGGCCGACGACTGCGACGTCCACAAGAGCGTGCCGCCGAGCACCGCCGACGGCCCGGCTGTGAAGGCCGTCAAGGACAAGGGCACCCTGGTGATCGGCGTGGACCAGAACAGCTACCGCTGGGGCGCCCGCAACCCGAAGACCGGGCAGATCGAGGGCTTCGACATCGACCTCGCCCGGGCCATCGGCGCGGCCGTCATGAACGGCGCGGACCCGCAGAAGAACAAAGTGGTGTTCAAGCCGGTGGCCACGGGCGACCGGGTGCCCGCCATCACGAGCGGCAGGGTCGACCTGATCGTCCGCACCATGACGGTCAAGTGCGGGATGAAGGGCGTCGCCTTCTCCACGCCGTACTTCAAGATCAGCCAGCGCGTCCTGGTGCCGCAGACGTCCCACCCGAAGGACATCGACGAGGCGATCAAGGGCAAGAGGGTCTGCGTCGCCGAGGAAACCACCGCGCTGGACGTGGTCGAGAAGAAGAAGACCGCAGGGAAGGTCGTCACGGTGGCGAACCAGCTGGACTGCCTGGTCCTGATGCAGCTCGGCGAGGTCGACGCGACCATGACCGACGACATCCTGGCGGCCGGTCAGGCCGCCCAGGACCAGACCGTGCAGATCGTTCCCGGCGCGATCCAGGAGGAGACGATCGGCGTCGCCGTGAACGAGAAGAACACCGACCTGATCGCCCGCGTCAACCAGGTGCTCGCCGACTACCACGCCCGGGGCGACTGGACCGATTCGTACAACCACTGGCTCGAGCCGTACCTGAAGACCGACGCCGACCGGTACTGGCCGGGCACCCGTTGAACCGCCGCGGCGGCCGACCCGGCGGGACGACGTCCGGAACGACGTCCGGGACGACCTCCGGGACGGTGCGTGGGAGGGCGCGGAAGAGGTGGCGCACGGCCCGTCAGCGGAGCGCCGACAACGGCTTGACGCCCCGCGCCCGCACCGCCCGAACGGTCACCGGCTAGGGTTCGGGACGATCACCACGGGGAGACCGGTGGTGGGCACGGGGGTTGTCGTGGGACCGCACGTCAGGCACGTCCGGATCGCACGCGAGGAAGGAAGGACACCGCGGTGGCGGCATCGGCTGGCCCGGTACTGAGCCGGGAGGAGGTGGACCGCGCGCTCGCCCGCCTCGGCGCGGAGCGGGACGCGGTCGAGTCCGCGCTGCTCGCGCTCCAGGACCACCCGGGCCTGCGGCTGCTGGACGGCGCCGAGCTGTCCGGGCGCACCCTGGAGCGCTGGTCGGTCGCCGGCAAGGGCCTGCCACTGCTCTGGGCGCTGTTCGACCGCTACTCCGAGGCGCTCGCCTCGGCCCGGGCCGTCCGGGCCCGCAAGGCCAAGCCCGGCGCACCCGAGCTGGCCGAGCTGAGCGAACTGCTGACCGGCGAGGCGGTGACCGTCCCGGGCGGAGTGGTGCCGGACGGCCCGCAGGTGCTCGGCGCGCCGGCCAGGCTGGTCGAGCGGATCAGCCTGGACGCGCTGATGACCCGGATGAACTCCTGGTACGCCACCGTGCTGGAGGTGGTCAGCGCCGCCGACGCGGTCTGGTCGGCGCTGCCCGCCCGGATCGACCTGCTGCTCGCCGAACTCCAGCGGGTGCGCACCCTGGCCGCCTCGCTCGGCGTGCGCACCGGCGCCCACCCGCTCGGCGACGACCTGGCCGGGATCGAGAAGGACCTCACCGGGCTGCGCACCGAGGTGCACGGCGACCCGCTGTCGCTGTGGCGCCCGGCCCGGGTGCCCGCCCAGCGCGGCACCGTCCCGGAGGGGGAGGCCTTCGCCGGCCCGGCCGGAATGGTGGACACCGAGCGGTTCGACCGGGCCGGGCGGGCGCTGGACGGCGTCCGGCTGGAGCTGGAGGACCTGCTGCGGCTGCGCGACGAGGCCGAGGAACGCCTCCAGGGCGTCGGCGACCTGCTCCAGCGGGCCGACGCCACCCTGGCCGAGGCCCGCCGGGCGCGCGGCGAGGTGCTGGCGAAGATAGCGTCCAGCGACGTGCCGGCGGTGCCCGGACCGGCCTCGGCGCTGCGCGAGCGGATCGTCGCGGCGCTGGACCTGCGCCAGGCCGGGCAGTGGGGCCGGCTGGCACCGCTGCTGGACGCGCTGGAGGACGCCGCCGCCAAGGAGCTGGGCCGGGCCCGGCAGTCGCTCACCGAGGTGACCCAGCCGCTGGCCGTCCGGGCCGAACTGCGCGGCCGGCTGGACGCCTACAAGGCGATGGCCGCGCGGCTGCGGGTCGCCGAGGACCCGGAAGTGATCGAACGGTACGAGAAGGCGCGCTGGCTGCTGTGGAGCGCACCCTGCGACTTGCGGGCGGCGGCCGCCGCGGTGGCCCGGTTCCAGCAGTCGCTGCGGCCGGCCCACGCCGAGACCGGGGACGGGCAGGCTCAGGAGGCGGCCGGCCGGACGCCGGCCGACGGACAGGTTCAGGACGGACAGGTTCAGGGGGGCTGAGGTTGATGGGCGGGACGTGCGAACGGCCGGAGTGCTCCGGCAGCGGCAGGATCGACGCCGACGGCTACTGCGACGAGTGCGGCCTGGCCCCTGCGGGCCGGACCACGGCGACCTCCGGGGCGCCGGGGACCTCCGCGACGGGAACCTCCACGGCAGGAACGTCCACGACGGGAACGTCCGCGCCGGGAGCCCCCGCCGGCCCCGGCTCGCCCTGTCCGCGCGACTGCTCCGGCAGCATCGACCCGGACGGCTACTGCGACGAGTGCGGCCTGACCGCGCCCACCGGCGACACCCGCGGCACCGGTGACACCGGTGCCACCCGGTCCCACGTCCCCTCCGCCCGGGTCTCCCCCGGCCCCGGCCGGGGCGGCTCCGGCCACGCCGGATCCGGCCGCAGCGGCTCGGCGCACTCGCTGTCGGCCGGCACCGGCAGCGGCCGCTCGCTCTCCGTCCGCTCCTCCCGGGGCGGCGCCTCCGCGGGCACCCGCAACCGGCTGGGCGCCGGTCTGGTCACCGTGCCGACCGTCGAGGCGGCCGACCCGTCCCGGGCGGTGCTGGTCGACCCCGAGGTGCCCGAGCGCAAGCGGTTCTGCTCCAGGTGCGACGCCCCGGTGGGCCGGGAGAAGAACGGCCGCCCCGGCCGCCCGGACGGCTTCTGCACCAAGTGCGGCACGCCGTACTCGTTCACGCCCAAGCTGCGCCGCGGCGATCTGGTCGGCGGGCAGTACGAGGTGGTGGGCTGCCTGGCGCACGGCGGGCTCGGCTGGATCTACCTGGCGATGGACCGGCGGGTGCACGACAAGTGGGTGGTGCTCAAGGGCCTGCTGGACACCGGGGACGAGGACGCGCTCGCGGTCGCCGTCGCCGAACGGCGCTTCCTGGCCGAGGTGGACCACCCGAACATCGTCCGGATCATCAACTTCGCCGAGCACCCGGACCCGCAGACCGGCGCCACCGACGGCTACATCGTGATGGAGTACGTCGGCGGGAAGTCCCTCAAGGACATCGCCAACGAGCGCCGCACCCCGGACGGCCGGCGCGAACCGCTGCCGGTCGAGCAGGCGATCGCGTACGCGCTGGAGGCGCTGCCGGCCCTGGGCTACCTGCACGGCCGGGGCCTGGTCTACTGCGACTTCAAGATCGACAACGTGATCCAGAGCGGCGACACGCTCAAGATCATCGACATGGGCGCGGTCCGCCGGTCCGACGACGACGGCCCGATCTACGGCACCGTCGGCTACCAGGCCCCGGAGATCGCCGTCGACGGCCCGTCCGTCGCCTCCGACCTGTACACCGTGGCCCGCACCCTGGCGGTGCTCACCTTCGACTTCCAGGGCTACAGCGGCACCTACCGCGACTCGCTGCCCGGCCCCGAGCAGGTCGAGGTCTTCGCCCGGTACGAGTCCTACTACCGCTTCCTGGTCCGCGCCACCGACCCGGACCCGGCCCGGCGCTTCGCCTCCGCCGAGGAGATGGCCGACCAGCTCACCGGCGTGCTGCGCGAGGTCCTGGCCCTCCGGGACGACCGGCCCCGGCCTGCGCCCTCCACCCTCTTCGGACCCGAACTGCGCGTCGTGGACACCGAGTTGCTGCTGCCCACCGAGAAGTCCGGGCAGCTCCGGGTGGCCCCGCTGGACCCGGCAGCAGCGGCCCTCGCACTGCCCGTCCCCCGGGTCGACCCCGGCGACCCCAACGCCGGCTTCCTCGCCGTCCTGGTCACCCCCGACCCCGAGGAGACGCTCGCCGCACTGGCCGGCGTCCCCGCCGTCTCCGTCGAGAGCCGGCTGCGCGAGCTGCGCACCCTGCTCGAACTCGGCCGCCACGGGGCCGCCGCCGAGCACCTCGCCGAACTGGAGAAGGACCAGCCGGACGACTGGCGGGTGGTCTGGTACCGCGGCCTGACCGCCCTCGTCGGCGGCACCGCCCCCGACGTGCGGACCGCCGCCGAGGCCTTCGACGCCGTCTACGACGCCTTCCCCGGCGAGGCCGCCCCCAAGCTGGCCCTGGCCATCTGCGCCGAGCTGCTCCGCGACGGCAACGGCGGTGGCGACGGCGGCGACCCGGCCGAGTTCTACCGACTGGTCTGGACCACCGACCACGCCTACCTGAGCGCCGCCTTCGGGCTGGCCCGGGTCCGCCTGGCCGAGGGGGACCGCACCGGCGCGGTCCGCGTCCTGGAGACCGTCCCGGCCGCCTCCAACCAGTACACGGCCGCCCGGATCGCCGCCGTCCGGGCCCGGCTGCGCGAGCGCCGGCCCACCGACGACCTGGCCGCCGACCTCGGCGCGAGCTCCGCGCAGCTGACCGCGCTGCGACTGGACGCCCGCCGCCGCGAGGAGCTCTCCGTCGAGGTGCTCGACGCGGCCCTCGGCTGGGTGGGCGCCGAGACGGCCGCCGGCCGGCCCGCCACCGACCTGGTGGTACTGGGACGTCCCGCACGGGAGCGGGAACTGCGCTTCGCCCTGGAACAGTCCTACCGGGTACTCGCCCGGTTGGCCGACCGGGCCGAGATCAGGATCGAGATGGTGGAACGGGCCAACCGTGCCCGTCCCAGGACGTGGGTGTAGCAATGCCGCAGCAGACCGAGTGCCCGAGCTGTTCGGAGCCGATGGAGCCGGAGGACGCCTACTGCGGCTCCTGCGGGACCGGCCGGGACGGCCGGGCGGCCCCCGGCTCGATGCCCACGAGCTGGGCCACCGCACGCGGCGAGGCCGTACCCTCGCCGCGCGGGCCCGTCTGCGTCCACTGCGGGCAGCCGAAGGTCACCCCGGACGGCTACTGCGAGGGCTGCGGCGGCGCCCAGCCCCGCCCGCGCGACCACATGGAGAAGTCCCTCGGCGGCGTCGCCGGGGTCAGCGACCGCGGCGTGCGCCACCACCGCAACGAGGACTCCTTCACCGTCGCCGCGACCTCCCTGCCCGACGGCGAGCCGGTCGTCGTCGCCGTGGTGTGCGACGGCGTCTCCTCCTCCGACCGCCCGGACGAGGCCTCGGAGACCGCCGTGGACGTCGCCTCCGAGTCGCTGCTGACCGCCCTGGAGGCCGGCCGGGACCCGAACCAGGCGATGCGCCGGGCCATCGCCGACGCCGCCGACGCCGTCGCCGCCCTCGCCACCGACGGCGCCAGCCCCACCCGGCCCGACCTCAACGCGCCCGCCTGCACCTACGTCAGCGCGATAGCCGCGGGCGGGCGGGTCACCATCGGGTGGGTCGGCGACACCCGGGCGTACTGGATCCCGGACGACCGCGCCGCCGCCGAGCCGTTCCGGCTCACCCAGGACGACTCCTGGGCGGCCCGGATGGTCGAGGCCGGGCTGATGAGCGAGGCCGAGGCCTACGCCGACCCGCGGGCGCACGCGATCACCGGCTGGCTCGGCGCCGACGCCGAGGAGGTCGTCCCGCACACCCTCGACTTCACCCCGCACGTCCCCGGGGTGGTGCTGATCTGCACCGACGGGCTGTGGAACTACGCCGAGGCGGCCACCGACCTGGCGTACTACGTGCGCCCGGACGCCCGCACCGAGCCGCTCGCCACGGCGCAGACCCTGGTGAAGTTCGCCGTCGCGGCCGGCGGCCACGACAACATCACCGTCGCCGTGCTGCCGATCGACCCGCCGGCCGCCGCCGTCGAGGAGGCCGAACAGAGCCCCACCGCGCTGGACCTGCCGGTGATCGCCCCGCGGGCGGCCGACCGGCCCGCCCCGGAGGAAGACGAGGACTACGAGCCGACCCTGCCGGACCTCCCGGTGATCGGCTCCCCCGCCGCCCCGCTGCCCCCGGCCCCGGCAGCGCCCCCGGAGATCCCCCCGGCGCCGCCCGTCCCGCCAGGAGAGCCACACCGCAACGCCGCGCGTCGGCGGGCCGGCACGGAGTCGTCACGAAGGCGTACACAGCGTCGGACAGCACCGTCCGTACGCC
>NZ_JBEZUT010000413.1:0-6512 GCF_040636595.1 Kitasatospora sp. NPDC036755 | reverse complement strand
TCCCGGTGGATGCTATCGGGAGCACACGGTGGGTGGGCAACCCGCCTGCTCGTTCATGTGTCCGGTGGCGGCGCGTGTGCGCGTCCACTCCTACGCGAAGCCGGGCCGCCGGAACGGACTGGTCACCCCCGCTTAAGGACGGCTTTAGGCCGCCGCAAACCCGACGCTGCACAATGTGGGCTTGCTTCAGCTGGCCCACGAATGAACAGACGGCGTCGGTGATCGCATGACCGAGGAACCGCTCGCTCCGGCGGCACCGCCCGCCGCGCCCGGACGACGCCCGCGAGCCACCGCGCCACCGCCCCGCGGAGCGACCCTCCCTCCGGCCGCGGCGGCGCCCCACGCGCACGGCCCCCGGCCGATGTCGACCGCTCGATCCACCACCCGTTGCTGACTGTCCGTCACATTCGACGAACCGGGTGCGACACGCCGGGCGAAGTCACGCATCCACTCGCATCCCGTTGATTCGTGCCTTTCACAAACAGTTGACAACCCGCCAGGAACCTCCCAACAATACGCACTGTTCGAACCCGGAACGCTGTGACCGCCGGACGGGGGAGACATGGCGACGCCCGGGAGTGACGACGGTGAACGGGGCAGAGAGATTGAACGCGCAACCAATGGGCGGGGGAGGTCACCTGCCCGGCGACCAGGGAGATTGGCCGACGCGTCCATGCCAATGAGGGCGCCGGGAAGTGCGTCGATCGCGAGTCAGGGCGTCGAGTCAAATATCGATAATATTAACGAGATTGATACTCGGGCGCACCTTACGTTCATTTGAAATATTTCTAGGATAACGGGGGAAAGGGAGCGATGAGGCTAGTCGAGCGCGATGAGGAAATACGGATACTGGACGGGCTGCTGGGCGAATGCGCCCGGGGATTCGGCAGAGTGGCCGTAGTCCGCGGGGCCGTCGCCTCCGGCAAGACGGAGCTACTCTCCGTGTTCGCCGCTCGCGCCGCGGAGTCCGGCGCACAGGTCGTCGGCGCCCGTGCCTCCCGTGCCGAACAGGAACTCCCCTTCGGCGTCATCGGCCAGCTCGTGCCCGACGCCGACGCCTGTCCCGACGGCGAGCTGTCCCGGCTGCTGGAAGAAGGCCGGACCGCCGTCTGGGGACAGCCCGAGGACAGTCGGCGTGCACTCGCGCCCACCCTCTACGGCATCTCCCGGGCCGTCATCGACCTGGCCGGCCCCGGACCCCTGGTCATCGTCGTCGACGACGTCCAGTACGCCGACCCCGCCTCGCTCCAGTGCCTCGCCTACGTGGTTCGGCGGATCACCGCCGCCCCGGTCATGCTCGTCCTCGGCGAGTGCACCTCCGTCCGCTCCGCCCACCCCGAACTCCACCTCGAACTCATCCACCAACCGCACTGCCGCCGGCTCCCGCTGCGCCCGCTCAGCCCGGCCGGCACCGCGGCGATGCTCCGCGCGCACCTGCGCGGCGAGGCCACCGAGGAACTCGTCGCGGGCGTGCACGCGGCCGGCGGCGGCAACCCGCTGATGACCAAGTCCGTGATCGACGACGTCCAGGAGAGCGGCGGCCGGGAGGTCGTCGCCGGCGAGGCCTACGCCCGCGCCGTCATGGCCACGCTCTACCGCAGCGAGCCGTCCACCCTGCGGTACGCCCAGGCGCTGGCCGTCCTCGGCGGCGGCTCCGCCACCGTCCAGGCCCAGCTCGCCGGCCTCTCCCAGAGCGTCGCCCAGCACGCCGACCAGCGGCTGCGGATGATCGGGCTCACCGACGAACGCGGCATCCGCCACCCGCGCGCCGTCCAGGCCGTCACCGACAGCATGGACCTCGGCCAGCTGCGCGAGATGCACGAGCGGGCCGCCTACCTCCTCTACCTGGAGGGCGCCTCCGCCGGCGAGGTCGCCGTCCACCTGGTCGCCGGGCCGGGCAACCCGCCGTGGGCGGTGCGGGTGCTGCGCGACGCCGGCCACGAGGCCTTCCGCAAGGGCGACACCGCGACCGCCGTCCGCTTCCTGCGCGCCGCCCAGACCGCCGCCGCGGGCACCGAGGACATCCGGATCCGCGCCGACCTCGCCCGCATCGAGTGGCACCGGGACCCGCTCGGCGTCACCCGCCACCTCGACACCCTCGCCGCGGCCGGCGGCGACGGCCGGCTCGACCCTCCCGCCGCGCTCGCCCTGGTCGAGTACCTGCTCTGGCACGGCCAGTTGGAGCGCGCCACCGCCCTCGTCGAACAGCTCGCCGGCACCACCGTCCGCACCGACCCGCAGACCGCCGCCCGGTTCCGGGCCACCTGCCTCTGGCTGGCCGGCCTCTGCCCCCGCCACGCCGCCCGGCTCCAGCACCTGGTCGGCAACCCGCCGGCCGCCGTGCCCTCCGCCCGCCCGATCGGCCGGCCGCAGGACGCCACCGCGCTGCTCATCGCCCTGCGCCACGACCGGCTCACCGGCGAGAACCTGGCCGCCGCCGAGGAGACCCTGCAGCAGACCCGGATCAGCGACGAGAGCCTCGCCGGCACCGTCACCGCGCTGACCACGCTCGTGCTCGGGAACCGGCTGGAGAAGGCCGAGACCTGGTGCCGCCGCCTCGCCGCCCTCGCCGACGAGCGCGAGTCGCCGACCTGGCTCGCCGTCCTCACCTCGATCACCGCCGAACTCGCCTACCGCCGCGGTGACCTGGCCACCGCCGAGGCCGAGGCCCAGCGCGGCCTGCAGCTGCTCTCCCCGGAGGCCTGGGGCGTGGCCATCGGCTTCCCGCTCGCCGCCCTGCTCTCCACCGCCACCGCCGCGGGCAAGCCCGAGCTCGCCGCCCACCACCTGGCCACCCCGCTGCCGGCGGCCGTGTTCGAGACCCTGCCGGGCCTGCTGTTCCTGCGCGCCCGGGGCCGGCACTACCTCGCCACCCGCCGCTACCGCAGCGCGCTCAACGACTTCCGCACCTGCCAGCAGCTGGTCACCGACTGGAACATCGACGCGCCCGGCGTGCTGCCCTGGCGCACCGACTGCGCCCAGGCCTACCTGCGGATCGGCGACCAGCAGCGCGCCCTGAGCCTGGTCAACGAGCAGCTCCAACTGCTCCAGGAGGCCCAGCCGCAGCACCAGCGGGTGCGCGGCAGCGCGCTGCGCGTCCTCGCCGCCGCCAGCGACGTCAAGAAGCGCCCGCAGCTGCTGGAGGAGGCCGTGCAGGTCCTGGAGCAGTGCGGCGACCAGCTCGAACTGGCCCACGCCTACGCCGACCTGGGCACCGCCCTGCACGCGCTGGGCGAACCGCACGAGGCCCGCAACCGGCTGCGCAGCGCCCAGTTCATCGCCAAGCAGTGCAGTGCCGTCGGCCTGCTGCGCACCCTGACCCCGCAGTCCCGTTCGGCCGTGCGCCCGGCCGGTGCGGAGCAGCGCGCCGCCGAGGCCCAGCCCGAGGGGGTGCCCTCCGCCAAGCCGCGGACCAACGAGCTCAGCAGCGCCGAGCAGCGGGTGGCCGCCCTCGCCGCGCAGGGCCACACCAACCGGGAGATCGCCGGCAAGCTGTTCCTGACCGTCAGCACGGTCGAGCAGCACCTGACCCGCGTCTACCGGAAGCTCAACGTCGCCGGCCGCAGCTCGCTCTCCGCCGACCTCGCCGTGGGAGCGTGAGCCCGCCGCAAGCTTTCAACGCTCCGTACCCGAGGTCAACCCCCTATGGGGTGGCACGACGCCCCGCCGCGGCGGCCGCCCCACGGATGGCTGCCCCGGCGGCGGGGCGGCCAAACCCCTGGGTCACGGACGAATTCCGGAGGGTCGTCGGCCGCGCCACCCTTGACCGCCCGTCAGCGGGTTAGGGGTCGTCCTGGCCAGGTGTGGGGTGGGCGGCCGCTCCCCCGCCCCCCTTGAATGGACCGGACGGCCCGCGCCTTCGCCGCGCGGGCCGGCGACAGCCGTTCGGCGACACAGGGCAGGGGACGACACGACCATGGCAGTAGCGAGCGCCCGCGCCGGGGGCTGGATCCGGCGGTTCCACCCCGCCCCCGAGGCCGCGACCCGGCTGGTCTGCTTCCCGCACGCCGGCGGCTCGTCCACCTACTACTTCCCGGTCTCCCGTGCCCTGTCACCCGGCCTGGACGTGCTCGCCGTGCAGTACCCGGGCCGACAGGACCGGCGGTCCGAGCCGTTCGTCGACGACCTCCACGAGCTCGCGGGGATCGTCGCCGGGGAGCTGGAGGAGTTCCTGGACCGCCCGCTGGCGCTGTTCGGCCACAGCATGGGTGCCACGCTGGCGTTCGAGGTGGCGCTGCTGCTCCAGGAGCGCGGCCACGCCCCGGTCGCGCTGTTCGCCTCCGGGCGGCGCGCGCCCTCCTGCCACCGGGACGAGCACGTCCACGAGTCGAGCGACGAGGCCGTGGTGGCGGAGCTGGCCCGGGTCGGCGGGACGTACGGGGACATGCTCGACGACCCCGAGGTGCTGAGCATGATCCTCCCCGCGATCCGCAACGACTACCGCGCCGCCGAGACCTACCGGTACCGGCCCGGGCCGGTCCTCGACTGCCCGGTGGTGGCGCTGACCGGGGATCAGGACCCCTACGTGACGCAGGACGAGGCCGCCGCGTGGCAGCGCCACACCGGCTCCGGGTTCGAGCTGCGGGTGCTGCGGGGCGGTCACTTCTTCCTCGCCGAACGGGCCCCCGAGGTGCTGCGGACCATCTCCGACACGCTCGGCGAGGACGGTCTCGTCGCCCGCTCGGCGGCGGCCGCGGCGAAGGCGACGGAGGCGACGGAGCCGGCCGCGCAGGCCCCCGAGGCACCCACCGGGCCGCTCGGCGAACTCGCCTCGCCGCAGGCCGGGTCCCTGGGCGACGCGGCGATCCTGGCGATCCCGCTGGGCGCCACCGAGCAGCACGGCCCGCACCTGCCGCTGAGCACCGACACCGACATCGCCGAACGGCTCTGCCGCCGGCTGGCCGCCGAACGGCCCGGCGTGCTGGTCGCCCCCGCCCTCCCGTACGGGGCGAGCGACGAGCACGCGGGCTTCCCCGGAACGCTCTCGATCGGCCAGGAGGCCCTGGAGCTGGTGGTCCTCCAGCTCGCCCGGTCGGCCGCGGCGACCGCCCCGCGCGTACTGCTGGTGAACGGGCACGGAGGCAACGCCGAGCCGCTGCACCGCGCCGTCGCCCGGCTGCGCGCCGAGGGCCTCGACGTACGGGCGCACTCGCCCCGCTGGGACGGCGACGCGCACGCCGGGCACGTGGAGACCTCGCTGCAGCTCGCCCTCGACCCGGACCGGGTGCGGATGGAGCACGCCACCGCCGGGAACGGCCGGCCGCTCGCCGAGCTGATGCCGCTGCTGCGGGCCGGCGGGGTGCGCGCGGTGGACGCCACCGGCGTGCTGGGCGACCCGACGACGGCCGCCGCCGAGGACGGCCACGCGCTGTGGCGCACCCTGGAGTCCGCCCTGGCTGCCGCCGTCGAGGCCTGGTGGCCCGCCCGGCCGGCGACCGCCGCACCCGCCGGGGAGCCGGCATGACCCCGAGGGTGGCGCTGGTCACCGGCGCCGCACGGGGCATCGGCGCCGCCACCGTCCGCGCCCTGCTGGCCGACGGCTGGTCGGTGCTGGCGGTGGACGCGGCGGCCGACGACCCCGCGCTCCCCTACGCCCTGGGGACCCGTCAGGAGCTGGACGGGCTGGTGGCGGCCGAACGGCCCGCCGCGCCCGGCCGGATCCACCCGTTCGTCGCCGACGTGCGGGACGGCGGCGCGCTGCGCGCCGCCGTCGCCGAGGCGGTCGACCGGTGGGGCGGGCTGGACGCGGCGATCGGCTGCGCCGGGGTGATCGGCGGCGGCGTCCCGCTCTGGGAGATGCCCGAGGACCGGCTGCGCGCCGTGCTCGACGTCAACCTCGGCGGCATCGTCGAGCTGGCCCGGGCGGCCGTCCCCGCGCTGCTGGAGCGGCCCGCCCCGCGCAGCGGCCGGTTCGTCGCGGTCGCCTCCGCCGCCGCGACCCGGGGCCTGCCGATGCTGGCGGCGTACTGCGCGGCCAAGGCCGGGGTGGCCGGCCTGGTGCGGGCGCTCGCGGTGGAGCTGGGAGAGAGCGGGGTGACCGCCAACGCGGTGAGCCCCGGCTCGACGGACACCCCGATCCTGGCCGAGAGCGCCCGGCTGTACGACCTGGCGGGCCCTCAGGTCTTCGCCGCCCAGCAGCCGTTGAGGCGGCTGCTGGAGCCGGCCGAGGTCGCGGCCGCGATCGCCTTCCTCGCCTCCCCGGCCGCCGGCGGGGTGACCGGGGCGGTCGTTCCGGTGGACGCCGGCCTGGCCCTGTGAGCACGGCCCCGGGGCCGCTGCCCCCCGGATTCGGGGTCCGCTTCGACCCGGGGGCCGTACGGCTCGGCGAGGCCGTCCTGTACGGCGGCTCGCCGGCCCGGGTCCTGCGGCTCTCCCTCGCCGGGGTGCGCGCTCTCGACGAGCTGCGCGCCGGCCGGGTCCCGCCGTACAGCCGGTGCCGGGAGAGCGCCTTCGGGCCGGGGATGTCGTACAGCGCCGAGGTTTCAACGGTCATCGGGACACCGCCACTCGTC
>NZ_JBEZUT010000412.1:0-6538 GCF_040636595.1 Kitasatospora sp. NPDC036755 | reverse complement strand
AGACCGTCCGCCTGCCCGAGCCCGTGGGCATCGTCCTGGAGACGGAGCCCCTGAAGAACTGGGTGCGCTGATCCCGGGCATGGCTTCCCCGGGGACCGGCCCCACGGCGGCGTCCGGCCCCACGGCGGCGCCCGCGTCCGGCACCGGCAGAGGCTCGACGGGGAAGACCTGTTCGCCCGCGATGCCGAGCGGCTGCCGGCTCGTCGCCAGGACGCGCAGCCCGGGCGCGGCCCGCAGCAACGCGTCGGTGAGGCGGGCGCACGCGTCGATCAGGTGCTCGCAGTTGTCCAGGACCAGCAGGGCGCGCCGCTCGCGCAGCCGGGCGGCGAGGAGGGCCGCCGCATCGGCGCCGGGGTGCCCCGGATCCGCCACGTCGAGGGCGCCGAGGACGCTCGGTGCGAGCAGCTCCGGGTCCCGCAGGCCGGCGAGTTCGACGACGTGCACGCCGTCGGGGAAGGCGGAGCGCGCCGTGTCCGCCGCCACCCGCAGCGCCAGGCGGGTCTTGCCCACGCCGCCCGTCCCGCTGAGCGTCACCAGGCGCGCGCCGGAGAGCAGCCGGGCGATCCGGGCCGTCTCCGCCCGCCGCCCGATCAGCGGCGTCAGCTCACCGCCGAGGCCGGCGAACGTCCCCGTGGCTGTCCCCGTTCCCATGGGTGGCCATCCTACGGACGCGCGGTGACGGTGACGGGACCGCGGTCGGACGGGAATTGAGTAGTTCTCCCGTTGCCCCGCGCGCCGGCCCGCCCGAGACTCGACGACGCGGTATCGGACGGGTCAGGTGAGGTGTGTGGGGTGTCGGCAGGCAAGGCGGCGGAGGCGGAGCGGACCGGGCGGCTGGGGCAGCGGGTGTGGACCTACCAGGGTGCCTATGCGCGCAGACCCCTGATGGCGATGTTCCTGTTCCTCATCCTGTTCGGCGTGCTGTGCACCCTCGTCGGAAAGTACTACGACGAGGACGCCTCGTTCCGCCTCGCGTTCTGGGCGATGCCCGGGGCCGCCGTGGCGTCCCTCGCCCTGTGCGTGCGGCACTCCCGGATCCGGATCCGGGAGTACGAGCACGGCTTCGAGCTACGCCGGCCGGGGCGCCGCACGCTGCGGTACGCGTGGCAGGAGATCGACTCCGTCGAGTCGACCCGGGTGTCCGTGCGCGTCAACTTCGCGCACTCCCACGACGTGCTCAAGACCGTGATCCGCCCCCGCACGGGCGGCCGGATCCGGCTCAGGGGCCTGGACTACATCAGGGTCCGCGAGGAGAGCGGCTTCTGGAGGATGATCTCGAAGCCGTACCCCACGACCGGCGCGGGTTTCGTCTCGGACGCGGCGCGCGCCGTCGCCGAGGCCCGTGCGCGGCGCCTCCTGAACGAGCTCGGCGCGGGCGGCGCGTACCGCTGGGGCGCACTCACCTTCACCGCCGAGGGCATGACGCTCGCCCCCTTCCCCCGGCCGCTGCCCTGGTCCCGGATCGCCCTCGTCTCCGCGGGCCCCCACGACGGCGTTCGGCTCGACGTCCGGGGGCTGGCCGCGCACGTCGGCAGCCGGGCCCTGTCGGGGCGGGCGACGAAGGCGGGCTACCGCACCGAGGGGGACCGGCTGGAGGTGTTCGTGCCCGTCCGCCGCCCCGGATCGGACTACCTGGCGCTGGACATCCTGCTCGCCCACGGTCAGGCCCTCGACGGCGGGCGGGACGAAGCACCCGGGCATTGACGGGCGCGGCCCGCCCGGCAGGGACCGGCCCGCCCGGCACGACTACGCCCGCACGACTACGCCCGGCACGACTACGCCCGGCGGCGGGCGGGCCCGGGGAGCAGGGCCTCGGCGGCGGCCGTCGCGACGACCTCGGCGACCGTGGACAGGGCGGGCGAGTCCAGCTTCCACTGCTGCCAGTACAGCGGGACGTCCATGGGCCGGCCGGGCGCCAGTTCCACCAGCCGGCCGGACCGCAGCAGCGGCCCGGCCTGCGGTTGCGGTACGAGGCCCCAGCCGAGGCCGGCGGCCACCGCGTCCCGAAAGCCGTCCGAGGCGGGCACCAGGTGGCGGATCCGCCCGGCGCCCGACCGCCCCCGGGTGAGGGACCGGACGAACTCGTCCTGGAGGTCGTCCCGCCGGTCGAAGACCACGGTGGGGGCGTGGCACAGATCCTCGGCCAGGTCCCCGGTGAGGTGACGGGCCGCGAACTCCGGTGTGGCGGCGGCCAGGTAGCGGGCCAGTCCGAGGGGCCGCACGGTGCAGCCGGCCACCGGGTCGGGCGAGGAGGTGACGGCGGCCATCACCTGGCCCTCGCGCAGCAGGGCGGTGGTGTGGGACTCGTCCTCCCGGTGGAGCTCGAAGCAGATCGGCGGGTCCTGCGGCACCCGGGTGAGCGCGGGCAGGAACCAGGTCGCGAGGGAGTCGGCGTTGACCGCGATCGGGACCCGGGCGGGGCCCTGCTCGGCGGCCAGGCCCAGTTCGGCGCGGGCGTCGCGTTCCAGGCGGGCCAGTTGGCGGGCGAAACGGACCACCACCTCGCCGGACTCGGTGAGCCGTACGGGCTTGGTCCGTATCAGCAGGACGCGCCCGGTGCGCTGTTCCAGGGCCTTGACGCGCTGGCTGACGGCGGAGGGGGTCACGTGCAGGGCGGCGGCCGCGGCGTCGAAGGTGCCCTCGTCGACCACCGCGAGCAGGGTCCGGACCTGGTCCAGGGGAAGTTCGTTCATAAGTACGGCTAAGGTTACTTCAGAATCTTTACCTGTACTCATCCATACGCGGTCCATACGGTCGAGGCCATGAACAGCAGCGCCATCGCCGCCGTAGCCGCCGGATTCGGTACCGGGCTCTCCCTCATCGTGGCCATCGGGGCCCAGAACGCGTTCGTCCTGCGCCAGGGCGCCCGCCGGCACGCCGTCCTCGCGGTCGTCGCCATCTGCGCCGTCTCGGACGCGGCACTGATCGCGCTCGGCGTGACGGGGGTGGGCACCGTGGTCACCGCCTGGCCGGCGGCGCTGACCGTCGTGGGCCTGGTCGGCGGGGCCTTCCTGCTCTGCTACGGCGTCCTGGCGGCCCGACGGGTGCTGCGCCCCGATCCGGCGGCCGCGCTCACCGGCGGCGGACCGGCGGCGGGATCCGTCCGGCGAGCGGTCCTGACCTGCCTGGCGATGACCTGGCTGAACCCGCACGTCTACCTCGACACGGTGCTCCTGCTCGGCTCGCTCGCCTCCGGCCGCGGTGACCTGCGCTGGGCCTTCGGCGCGGGCGCGACACTGGCCAGCCTGTGCTGGTTCGCCGCCCTGGGCTTCGGCGCCCGGCTGCTGAGCGGCGTCCTGTCCCGGCCGAAGGCCTGGCGGGTGCTGGACGGTGTGGTCGCGGCGACCATGCTGGTGATGGGCGGGATGCTCGTCGCCGGGGCCTGACGCGACCCGGCCGCCGACGGGCGGGGCCGCCTGCGGCCGGCCGAACTGCTGGAGCAGCGGATCGGCGGCTTCCGGGCCCCGAGCCGGCGGCTACCCGCCCCGCCTCCGGTCGGCCATCGCCCGCACCTCGGCCAGGGCGCGCGCGTGGTCGACCGGTGGCGGCCGGAACCGCCCGGCGCACGCCCGTACGTGCTCCTCCCAGCGGTCCTGCCAGAACTCCACCGTCCACCCCGGCCACCGCTGCGGCACCTCGTACGCCTCCGCCGTCGCCCCGAGCGTCCACCAGCCCACCCGCCGCCGCAGCGGATCGACGTGGACCCCGGCCTCGGCCGGCACCCGGCACACACCGTGCTCGGGGCCGCCGGTCAGCCGGTCGAGCAGTGCGGGCCCCTCCCGGACCGGATGATCGGCGCCGGTCGCCACCACGTGGCAGCGGTCCGGCCCGACGGTGACGACGGCGGCCATCGGCTCCGGGTCGGTCAGCTCCTCGTCCCCCGGTCCGATCGGTTGCCCGGCCAGGACGCCGGCGGCGCGGTCACGCACCTGCTCCGGGTCCAGCCCCAGATGGGTCCGCAGCTCCGCGGGGCCGTCGTAGAGCCACCGCACGTCCCAGCCCGCCCACGCCTCGCGCAGCAGCTCCAGCGTCGCGGCCCGGTACCGCAGCACGGTGCTCGGCCCCTCCCAGGCGAACAGCAGCAGCACCTTCCGGCCGAGGTCGATCAGCGCCGCCCCCTGGCAGAGCACGTCGTCCAGCCACCCGTCGTCCGCCGGCAGACTCCGGACCGTCGGGAGCACCCGCCCCGGCCCCGCCAGCAGGTCGAGGTCGAGCCCCACCGCCCCGAACCGGGACAGGTACAGCTCGTACGCGCCGCTCTCGCGGACGACGACGAAGTTCGCACGGTCGGCCATCCGCCCAGGATGGTCGACACCTGTCCTGTGTCAAGTGGCCTCGACCATGCACCAGGTGATCTTGACTGGCGCGATCGAACCCGTTGTCACTACGGTCGGCACATGGGAGAACTGCCAGAGAGTGTGGACCGCGAGGTCCTGGACCGCTGCATCCTGGACCGTCGGATCGGCCCGGCGCTCCGGATGATCAGGGACGTGTCCGGCTGCAGGCTCAACGAGGCGCTCGGGATCTTCACCGCGCGATACGAAGAGCTCCGCCGTGACCGGCCGGACGACTTCGAGCTGAGCCGTGAGGAGTACGCCCACGAGGTCTACACCTGATCCACGGCCGTCTGGCCGGTCGAACTCGTCCGGCACGCGGCCGAGACGGCCTGTCAGGGGACGGCACGGAACCGGGCCGCCGGCGAATCGACGTGCCCCTGATCGATCACGAAACGGTGTTCGAGGCGGGACTCGGCCGCAAGCTGGACGGTCTGTCCCCGCGCGTCACGGCGTAGGAGCTCTGCCCTGGCGAGGGCCGGGGGGTCGGGGCCGGGGCCGGGGGCGGCTCCGGCTCGGGGGAGGGGGTGTGCGGGAGGCTGCCGTGCGCCCGTGCATCGCACGGGATCGGGGCCGGGGGGCGCAGCGGCGCGCGCACCTGGGTATCGGGAACCGGGTATCGACAACTGGGTGCCGGGTGGCCGCGGGAGGTCCCATGAGTGAGCAGGAAGTGCCGCCGATCTCGATCTTCTACCGTCGTGACGGGTTCGACCCGGGCCCGGCACTGGGCGAGGCCCAGCGGGAACCGGTCCGGCGGGTCCGGGACTTCTGGCTGCACCGGGTCGGCGAGTACTGGCTCGTCACCCGGCACGCCGACGTGCGGCGCGTGCTGGCCGACCACGAGACCTTCGCGATGCACGACCCGGAACGCGCCCCGGTCCTGCCGAACGAGCTCCTCAACATGGACGCGCCGGAGCACACCCGGCTGCGCCACGTCCTGACACCGGAGTTCACCGGGAAGCGGATCCGCTCGCTGGATCCGATGATCCGCACCCTGGTCGGCGAGCTGATCGACGCGATGGAGGCGCGGGGGTCCGCGGCGGACCTGATGGACGACTTCGCCCTGCCGCTGCCGCTCGGGGTGATCTGCGGGATGCTCGGCGTTCCCGACCCCGACCAGGGGCAGTTCCACCACTGGTCCCGCACCACGCTGGACCTCGGACTCCCCATGGAGGAACGGCTCGCGGCCGGCCGGGAGTCGCACGCCTACATGGCCTCGTTGGTCGCGGAGAAGCGGCGCAGCCCGGACGACGGGATGATCGGCATGCTCGTCCGGGAACACGGCGGCGAGGTGTCGGACTCCGAACTGGTCGGCGTCTGCGAGGTGTTGCTGCTCGCCGGGCACGTCACCGTGTCCAACACGATCGGCCTGGCCGTGCTCGCGCTGCTGTCGCACCCGGAACAGGCCGACCGCCTGCGCGCCGCCGACGACGGCGATCCCGTGATCGACACCGCCGTCGAGGAGCTGCTGCGCTACCTGTCCGTGTCGAGCACCGCGATGGCCCGGACGGCGCGGCGCGACACCGAGATCGGCGGCGTGCCGATCAGGGCCGGTGAGCAGGTCGTCTGCCAACTGCCGGTCGCCAACCGGGATCCGGCCCTCGGCCCCGGGATGGACCGCCTCGACATCGGACGGACCCCCGTGTCGCACGTGACCTTCGGGCACGGCCTGCACCGCTGCCTCGGCGCGCCACTGGCCGGCGCCGAACTGCGGATCGCGCTGCCCGCGCTCCTGCGGCGGCTGCCCGGCCTCGCGCTCGCGTGTCCCGTCGAGGAGGTGCCCTACCGGGTCAACAACGAGGTCTACGGCCTCCACGCGTTGCCCGTCACCTGGTGACGGGTGACGGGTGACGCCGGCCCGGAGCCGCCGCCCCGGGCCCGCCCGCGGCCCAGGGTGGAGACGCGCCCGCCCGAGCGGCGGGTCCGTCCGGCGTGGCGGCTCCGACCTGCGGCTGAGCGGGTTACGCCGCGGGCAGGACGCGTCGGCGCGGGCCACGCACCTAACGTGGCGTCATGTCGACGACTCCCCGGTGGCGGACCGCCACCCTGCTCGCCGTGCCCCTGGCCGTCCTCCTCCCGCTGGCCGGCCCTCGGCTCGCGCTCGCCGCCTCCCCGGCCGGGGCGCCGCCCGCCGTCGCGGCCCCGTCCGGCCCGTCCGGCCCGTTCGCCGGTGCGGCGGCCGGGGCGCCACAGGTGCCGGCGCC
>NZ_JBEZUT010000411.1:0-6570 GCF_040636595.1 Kitasatospora sp. NPDC036755 | reverse complement strand
CGCCGGGTTCCGGGTCGGCCGCGGCCGCGCGCCGCGGAGCGTCCTCCACCTCCGCGCCGCCGCGGCGCCCCACCCAGCGGGTGGTGACCAGCAGGACCGCGGAGACACCGAGCAGGGCGATGCCCGTCCACACCCGGGGGTCGAGGACCAGCCTGGTCGCCCAGTCGGCGGCCTCCCGGGCGATCGTGCTCGCCAGCGGGAACAGGCCGGTCAGGTAGAGCCCGGCGGGCAGCAGGGCCACCGCGAACCAGCGGGTCGCCGACAGGAAGCGCCGCCGGTAGGCCCGCAGCCCCGCGAAGGCCACCCCGCCCGCCGTAAGGATGAAGCTGATCGCCGCGCTCAGCACGGGGCCACCCCTTCGTGTCCGGTCGTCGTGGTCATCGGTGCCTTCCTCTCGGTCCGCCCTCGGGCGCACCTCCGGCCGGAGCGGGCGCCCACTAGTGGAACACTGAGGGAATGATCGATGGTTCCCTCCCCCGCCTCGAGTTCTGGTGCGACCTCCAGTGCCCGGACTGCCACACCGCGCTGGACGACGTACGGGCGCTGCGCGCGCAGTACGGCGACGCCCTGCCCGTGGAAGTGCGGCACTTCCCGCTCGAGAAGCACAAGCACGCCTACGCCGCCGCGGAGGCCGCCGAGGAGGCTTTCGCCCAGGGACTGGGCTGGCCGTTCGTGGAGGCGCTGCTGGCGCGGACCGCGGAGCTGGACGCGCGCGGGCAGCAGGTGCTGCTGGACGTGGCCCGGGAGGTCGGGGCGGACGTCGACGAGGTGGACACCGCGCTGATCGACGGCCGGCACATGCTGACCGTCGACGCCGACCAGGCCGAGGGCAAGGCGATCGGGGTCACCGGCACGCCGACGTACGTGATCGGCGGCAAGCGGCTCGACGGCGGCAAGAGCCAGGACGGGCTGCGCGAGCGGATCGTGGCCGTCATCGAGGCGGCGAAGGCTTCCTGACCGCACGCCCGGTCACAGCTGCTTGCCGTAGACGCGCTCGGTGACCCGGTAACCGAGCGAGGTGTAGAGCCGGATGGCGACATCGTTGCCGGTGAAGACGTTGAGGCCGAGGTGCCGCACCCCGGCGGCCAGGCACTCGCGTTCGGCGAGCAGCATCAACGTGCGTCCGTGCCCCTCGCCCTGATGGGCCGGGGACACCTCGACCTTCATCACCCAGGCGAGCGGTTCGCCGTCCGGCAGGTCGCGCAGGCGCGGCTGCAGCCAGAGCAGGCCGTAGGGGCCCTCCCCGCCGTTGGCGCCGTACAGGCGGCGCACGACCATGCCGGGGGCCTCCGGGTCCGGCGGGGGCGGGCTCTGCGGCCCCGCGGCCACGCGGGCGCGGGCCTGTTCCTCGGTGAGTCCGGAACCGACCAGAATGCGGACGTAGTCGTCTGCGGACTCCTCGTACCAGGCCCGGAGTTCGGCCGGGTCCTCGAAGGGGCGCGCGCTCACCCCGGCGGGCAGTTCGGGGGCGTCGACCAGCGGCTTGGACATGGCCAGGGCCCGCTCCGTGTAGCCGAGGGTCGCGGCGAGCCCCCGGGCCGCCGCGGCCGCGGCCGGGACGGCGACGTCGACCCGGGTGCAGCCCCACGTGCGCAGCACCTCCTCGGCGGCCAGCCCGCCGAACGTGCCGCGTCCCCGGCCGCGGCCCTCGGTGACCTCCAACTCGGATATTCTCCCGAAGAGTTGATCGCCCCACGGGTCGGCGGTGGTGCGCAGCGCGCCGACCGGGTGGCCGTTCGAGAGGATCAGCCAGCGTCTGGTGCGGCCGCCGGCCGCGGTGGGTGTCTCCGGGCCCTCGGGGCGCAGCGTGGTGGTCATGTGGTGTGCCTTCCCCCTGCACCGAGGGTTATCCACCCGGCCGGCGCGCTCTGCCGATCCGTTCGCCCGGGGACGGGATCAGGGGTCGAGGTCGTCGCCGCTGCGCTCGGCGAAGACCGCCATGGCCTTGGCGGTGACGGGGCCGATGCCGGGGAGTTCGCGGTCGTCGACGCGGGTGACGGCCTGGACGTCGCGGGTGGTGGAGGTCAGGAAGACCTCCTCGGCGTCCCGGAGGGCGTCGAGCGGGAGGTCGGTCTCCTCGGCGCCGCACCAGTCGACGACGAGCTGCCGGGTGATGCCGGCCAGGCAGCCGGAGGCGAGGGTCGGGGTGAGCAGGCGGCCGCCGAGGACCACGAAGACGTTGGAGCCGGTGCCCTCGCAGAGCAGGCCGGCGGTGTTGGCGAACAGGGCCTCGGAGGCGCCGGCCCGGTGGGCGGCGGCCAGGGCGACGACGTTCTCGGCGTAGGAGGTGGTCTTGAGGCCGGCGACGGCGCTGTGCTCGTTGCGGCGCCACGGGACGACCGCCACCGCCGTCTCGTCCGGGCGGTGGCCGATCGCGCTGAGGGCGACGACCAGGGTGGGGCCGGCGGTGCCGCGCTCGGAGCTCAGCGGACTGTTACCGCCGGTGTAGGTGATGCGCAGCCGGCCGAGCGGCGCGGGGTTGGCGGCGAGGACCCGGGCGCAGGCCTCGCGGAGCAGGTCGTGGTCGGGGTCGGCCAGGCCGAGGCCGCGGGCGGAGCGGGTGAGCCGGTCGAGGTGGCGGGTGACCGCGAAGGCCCGGCCGTCGACCGTCTTCAGGGTCTCGAAGACGCCGTCGCCGGTGGTGAGGCCGTGGTCGAGGACCGAGACGGCCGCGTCGGCGGAGTCGACGAGGGCGCCGTTGACCCAGCTCGTGGTGCGGTTGTGCATCGAGTGCTGCTCCTAGGCGGTGAGGGCTGGGGCCCCGGTCGGGTCGGATCCGCTGCCGGATGCGCCACCGGGCTCGCTGCCCGACGCTATCGCGACCAGGCGGGCGGCCTTCAGTTCGGTTTCGGCCCATTCGCGCTCGGGGTCGGAGCCCCAGGTGATGCCGGCACCGGTGCCGAAGCGCAGGACGGGTGCGCCGGGGTCCGTCCGGTCGATCCAGAAGGTGCGGATGCCGACGGCGAGTTCGGCCTCGCCGCGGTCGGCGTCGACCCAGCCGACGGCGCCGCAGTACGGGCCGCGCGGGGCGGTCTCCAGGGCTTCGATGATCCGCAGGGCGCTGGACTTGGGGGCTCCGGTGACGGAGCCGGGCGGGAAGGTGGCCGCGAGGAGTTCGGGCCAGCCGTCGCCTTCGCGCAGGGTGCCCTCGACGGTGGAGACGAGGTGGACCAGACCCGGGTGCTTCTCGACGGCGCAGAGGTCGGGGACGGTGACGCTGCCGGTCTCGCAGACCCGGCCGAGGTCGTTGCGGACCAGGTCGACGATCATCACGTTCTCGGCGTGGTCCTTGTCGAGGAGGTCGTCCTCGGTGCGGCCGGTGCCCTTGATCGGACCGGAGGAGACGGTGCGGCCGACGCGGCGCAGGTAGAGCTCGGGCGAGGCGGTGGCGATCTCGACGCCGTGGTCGGGCAGCCGGATGGTGCCGGCGTACGGGGCGGGGTTCCCGTGGGCGAGGAGGCCGGTGAGGGCGTCGACGTCGCTGCGGTCCGGGTCGGGCAGCGGCGCGGAGAGCACCCGGCAGAGGTTGGCCTGGTAGACCTCGCCGGCGGCTATGTGCTCGCGGATGCGGCGGACTCCCGCGGTGTAGGCGGCGCGGTCGAGGGAGCTGTGCCAGCTGCCGGCCTCCGGTCCGCGCCAGCCGGCGCCCGACGGCGGGGCGGGCGCCGGGCGGACCTCGTCGAAGCGGGCACAGGTGAGGCGGCCCTCGAAGTCGTAGGCGACGGCCCAGTGGCCGGCGGAGTCGAGGGCGGCCGGGTCCGAGGTGACGTCGCGCAGTCCGGTGGCCAGACGGCCGCCGAAGCGTGCGAGCGGGGTGCGGGGGTCGGGGTGACCGGACACGGTTCTCCTGCGCGGTGGTGCTGGGGGCGGTGCCTGAAGTGTAGGTCGGGGGCGCGGGAGAGCGGCGGCTCGCGCCCCCGCGTACGAGCAGGTGCGCGCGTCGCGTGGGTGTGCGCCGGGTGACCTGCGGATGATCGTCCGGGAGCGCCCCAGGTGGTGGCCGGTGCCCTCCCGGGAGGGCTGACGGGACGGCACTCACCGGCCATCCCCTCGGCATGCTGCGGGAACGGATTTTTAGCTGGCCCGGGAATCCGCTAGAGTTCAACACGTCGCCAGGGAGCGCAGCCGAAGAAAAGCGGTGAAGCCCCCCGGGAGACAGGCGGACGTGGCTCAGTTGGTAGAGCATCACCTTGCCAAGGTGAGGGTCGCGAGTTCGAATCTCGTCGTCCGCTCGATGGAGAACAGTGTAAGATCGTTCTTCATGCGTTGCCTGGTGGAGTGGCCGAGAGGCGAGGCAACGGCCTGCAAAGCCGTGTACACGGGTTCAAATCCCGTCTCCACCTCCAAGAGGATCCCCCGGTTCCACCGGGGGCCTCCCCGCGCGATTAGCTCAGCGGGAGAGCACTACCTTGACACGGTAGGGGTCACTGGTTCAATCCCAGTATCGCGCACGTCAGGCCCTTCGAGGCTTGCTGCAACACCGCCACACCAGGCGCGATTAGCTCAGCGGGAGAGCACTACCTTGACACGGTAGGGGTCACTGGTTCAATCCCAGTATCGCGCACAGTAACAAGCCCCTCGGGGCTTGCTGCAACACCACCGCACCAGGCGCGATTAGCTCAGCGGGAGAGCACTACCTTGACACGGTAGGGGTCACTGGTTCAATCCCAGTATCGCGCACGTCAGGCCCTTCGAGGCTTGCTGCGACACCGCCACACCAGGCGCGATTAGCTCAGCGGGAGAGCACTACCTTGACACGGTAGGGGTCACTGGTTCAATCCCAGTATCGCGCACAGTAACGGCCGGGGCCGCGATCCATGAGGATCGCGGCCCCGGCCCTTTTGTCGTCCCGTGCCGGCCCCCGGGCCAGGACGTCGCGGGCCAAGGGGTCATGGAAAGGGAAGAGCCGCGTACGGACGCCCTCACCGACGTCCGTACGCGGCATCTCCGCCTGCCGGGGCGCTCTGCGCACCGCTCACGCCCGTCCGCGTGTCATCGCGGCCGCGGCCTCCCCGGCGGCACCGTTCCCCGTCCCCAGGGGATCGGTGCCAGTCTTCGACCGGCCTCGCGGGGCCGGTGTCCTTGTTCCTTCTGCTCAGCGGGTGATCAGATCGGCGACGGCCTGGGCCTGGTTCGCCATCTGCTCCCATCCGCCGAAGAGCAGCACCAGGAGCACGGCGCACGGCAGGGCCATGGCCAGCGCCACGGCGGGGTGCCGCGTGGGCTGCTCGGCGGACCGGGACTGGATGAAGGCCGGCCGACGGCGGCGGGGGGTTCCCGTGAGCTGCGGTGGCATGTCCCTGCTCCTGATCCGGTCGAGTTGGCGCGGTGAACGGCTTACCTCGGGGGACGAGCTCCCCGTCCACCGCTGGACACAACGCTATTGGCCGCGGGGGCCTCCGGGCGTCATGCCGTCGTACTGTTCCTCGGACGTCCGGGAGGATGACGATCCGACTCAGGTCCTACTACCGCAGGGGGACGGAAGGCTCATCCGACCCCCGAGGGAACCCTGAGGGGCAACCCCGAGACGCCCGCCGACGCCCCCGTGACCTGCAGGTCAGCGCAAGATCGGACAATCGCACGGCCGCTTCAGGTGTTGCGTATCAGCACACCGCAGCGGGCAGTCCGTAAGCTGTGCCAGACAGGAACTGACGATGGCCCAACCGACGGGGCCTCACCCACCGGCTGACGGGGAACGAAACATGGCGATGATGCGGCTGAGGCGTGAGGACCCCCGCATCGTCGGGCCGTACCGCCTGCACCGGCGACTGGGCGCCGGCGGCATGGGCGTGGTCTACCTCGGATCCGACCGCCGCGGACAGCGCGTCGCCCTCAAACTGATCCGCGCCGAACTCGCCGAGGACCAGGAGTTCCGCACCCGCTTCGCCCGCGAGATCGCCGCCGCCTCCCGGATCCGGGGCGGCTGCACCGCCCGCGTGGTCGGCTCCGACATCGAGACCGAACGGCCCTGGCTGGCCACCGCGTACGTCCCCGGACCCTCGCTCTACAAGCGGGTCGGCGACGAGGGGCCGCTGAACTGGCCGGAGGCGGCCCGGATCGGGGCCGCACTGGCCGACGGGCTCGTCAAGGTGCACGAGGCGGGAGTGGTCCACCGGGACCTCAAGCCGTCCAACATCCTGCTCTCGCCCCGGGGCCCGCGGATCATCGACTTCGGCATCGCGTGGTCGCGCGGCGCCAGCACACTCACCCACGTCGGCACCGCGGTCGGCTCCCCCGGCTTCCTCGCGCCCGAGCAGGTACGCGGGGTCGCCGTCACGCCCGCCACCGACGTCTTCGCCTTCGGGGCCACGCTCGCGTACGCGCTCACGGGGGACACCCCGTTCGGATCCGGGGCGTCCTCCGAAGTGATGCTCTACCGGGTCGTCCACGAGGAACCCGACCTCTCCGCCGTACCGCCGCAACTGGCGCCGCTGATCCGGGCCTGCCTGGCCAAGGAACCCGCCGAACGGCCCGGAGCCGCCGCACTCCACGAACGGCTCAGCGAACTGGCGGCGCGCGGAACGGCGGCGGGCGCCGCCGGCGGAGGCGGGCGCGCGGCACGCCCCGGAC
>NZ_JBEZUT010000410.1:0-6580 GCF_040636595.1 Kitasatospora sp. NPDC036755 | reverse complement strand
CCCGCGAACGCACCCGTGTCCACGCCCGGGTTCGCGCCCGCGCCCGCGGCACCGGGCGGGGTCCCGGTGCGGGTGAACGTGAGCCCCGACGGCGCCGCCGCCGACGACTGGTCCGAGCCGCTCGGGCTGAGCGCCGACGGCCGGTACGCCCTGTTCACCTCGCTGGCCTCGAACCTGGTGCCCGGCGACACCAACCGCCTCTACGACGTCTTCGTCCGCGACCTGTGGACGCGGCACACCGAGCGGGTCAGCCTCGCCGACGGCGGCGGCCAGCTGGACGGCTCCAGCAGCCAGGCGGCGATCAGCGCCGACGGCCGGTACGTCGCCTTCAGCAGCGACGCCTCCGACGCCGTCCCCGGGCACGGCGGCGGGCGCACCGACGTGTACGTCCGCGACCGCGCCACCGGGCACACCGAGCTGGTCACCGCCGGCACCGGCGTGGGGAACTCCGTCACCCCCGCGATCAGCGCCGACGGCCGCTTCGTCGCCTACTCCTCGGACCGCGCCGACCTCGCCCCCGGAGCGCGGCCGGGCACCGCCAACATCTACCTGACGGACCGCCGGGCCGGCACCACCCGGCTGGTGACCACCGGGCAGGGCGGAGCCCCCGCCGACGGCGGTTCGGTGGAGCCCTCGCTCAGCGCCGACGGCCGCACCGTCGCCTTCCGTTCGAAGGCGGCCAACCTGCTCGCCCCCGCCGCGAAGACCCTGAAGCCGCCGCCCGCCCGGCAGCTGTTCCCGCTCTACGTCTTCGACGCGGGCACCGGCCGGATCGAGGGCGCGAGCGTCGACGCGGCCGGCACCCTGCGCGACGCCGCCCGCGAGGGCCGGCTGAGCCCCGACGGCCACTACGCGCTGTTCCGGGTGTTCGAGCCGGTGCCGGACGGCAGCCGGGTCGCGCTCCACGCCCGCGACCTGCGCACCGGGACGGTCACGGAGGTGGCGCCGGTCGGCACCCACCCGGCCGTCATGACGGCGGACGACCGCTGGGTCTACTTCGCCTCGGACGACGCGGGCCTGGTCCCCGGCGGCACCGGCGCGGTTCCGGCCGTCTTCCGGCGGGAGCTGCGGACGGGCCTGGTCGAGCGGGTCGCCGACGGGGTCGGCCCGGCCTCGGCGACCGCCGTGGACGCGCTCGGCACCACCCTGCTGTACGGCGCCCTGGACGGCACCCGCGCCGACGTCCTGGTGCGCCACCCGCTCGCCTTCTGAGCGCCCGCAGCGCCCGCCTCCCGCGGGGTGCGCCGCGCCGCGGTCCGGGCGATCGGGCCCCGCGTCAGTTCCGTCCGAGGGCGGTCTGTTCCAGGTCGAGGTCACGCTGCAGCACCCGCAGCGTGGTGTCGCTGATCCGGTGCTCCTCGTAGAGCCGGCGCAGCCGGTCGTTCTGCACCGCGATCACCTCCTGGCGCAGCTGGCGGTAGGCGGCGTCGGCGGTGCTGCCGCCGGGGGTCTCGGGGGTGCGGTCGAGGCGGGCGGTGAGAGCGCGGCGGACCCGGTCGAGGGCGGTGTCGGGGACGGCCTCCAGCTCGCTCAGGCCCTCGACGTGGTCGAGCGCGGCACGGTTGAGCTCGTCGCGGGCCCCGTCCTCCTCGCGGGCGGTGTGCTCGGGCTCCAGGGCGAGCCCGGAGCGGTGGACCACGGCGGCGAGGGTGAGGCCCTGGACGACCAGGGTGAGCACCACGACCGAGGTGGTGAGCACCAGCACCAGCGGCCGCCCGGTGAGCGGTCCGCCGTCGTGGCCGGGCAGCGGGATGGACAGCGCGGCGGCGAGCGGCATCACGCCCCGGGTGCCGGCCCAGGTGACCACCCCGGCGACCCGCCAGGACAGCCTTCCCCGGCTGGGCTTGACGGCGCGGGTCAGCGGCAGCGTCCAGAGCACCCGGACGGCGATCAGCACCGCCGCCAGCGCGAGCGCCTGGAGCGGCCACCAGCCGGTGCTGGCCGGCAGCTCGCGGACCAAGGCGGGCAGTTCGAGGCCGACGATCGCGAACACGACGCTCTCCAGCAGGAACACCACGACCGCGGAGACGGCGTGCAGCTGGAGCCGGATGCGGGCGTCGGTGAGCCGGTGGCCGGAGCGGCCGAGCAGCACCCCGGCGACGACCACCGAGGTGACGCCGGAGGCCTGCGCGGACTCCGCCAGGACGTACGCCGCGTACGGGGTGACCAGGGCGATCACCGTCTCCAGCACCGGGTCGGTGGTGCGTCGGCGCAGCAGGGCGGCCAGTGCGGCGACGAGGGCGCCGACCAGGCTGCCGCCCCCGCCGAGCAGCAGCAGCCGGCCGCCGGCCCCCGGGAGGTCGACGGTGCCGCCGACGCCGACGGCTATCCCGACGGCGACCTTGAACAGCACCAGTGAGGTCGCGTCGTTGAACAGGCTCTCCGCCTGCACCAGCGCCTGGACCCGCCCGGGCAGCGCCAGGCGGCGGCCGAGCGCGGTGACGGCCACCGGGTCGGTGCTGGAGAGCACCGCGCCGAGCACGAAGGCCATCGCGGGCGGCAGTCCGGCCACGCTGACGGCGACGAAGCCGACCGCGGCGGCGGAGGCGAAGACCAGCCCGAAGGACAGGACCGTGACCGGCCGCCAGACCGCGCGCAGGTCGCGCAGCGAGAGCTCCTCGGCGGAGGAGTGGAGCAGCGGCGGCAGCACCACCGTGCCGATCAGCTCCGGGGGCACGCGCAGCGCGGGCACCCCGGGGACGAGGGCGACGGCGAGCCCGGCGAGGACCAGCAGGGAGGGCGCGGGCACCCGCCACCGCCGGGCGAAGGTGGCCACCCCGGTGGCCAGGACGACGAGGACGAGAACGATCCCCACGGCGTGCATCTGCCTCAAGACCCATCGCGACAGCGGGGTCGCGCGGCACGGACCGCCGCGTCGTCCCCCGAGCCGACCAGACTTCCCGGCACACCGGCGGTCATCTTATCGGCCCTTTTGCGGGCTTCGGCAGGGTGCCTTTGCCGTGCCGGGGCGGTGACCGCCCGTCAGGCTCGCGCCGACGGTGTTACCGATGAGTTCACCGATTGCTCGCCCGATGTCTTGCGCGTCGTGCGGAGGGCCAAGTTGGATACACAACATCCCTCGACCCGACGGGTCCACGACAACGCCCCCACGGAGGCCCGATGCCCCTGTCGTCCGTCCGCCGCGCTCTCGCCGCCGGCGCCGCCGCCACCGTCCTCGCCGTGCTCGGCGCCGCCCCGGCCTCGGCCGAGACCGCCCCGGCGAGCGCGCCGCCGCTCGACGTGCTGACCTACAACACGTTCCTGATGAGCACCAACCTCTACCCCAACTGGGGCCAGCAGTACCGGGCGCAGGCCATCGCCTCGGCGGACTTCTTCCAGGGCCACGACGTGGTCGTCCTGGAGGAGGCCTTCGACAACGCGGCCTCCGACGCGCTGACCGCCAAGGCCTCGGCCGCCTACCCGTACCACACGCCGGTGGTCGGCCGCTCCACCGCCGGCTGGGACGCCACCTCCGGCAGCTTCAGCTCCGCCACCCCCGAGGACGGCGGCGTCACCCTGCTCAGCAAGTGGCCGATCCTGCGCAAGGAGCAGTACGTCTACAAGGACGCCTGCGGCTCGGACTGGTTCTCCAACAAGGGCTTCGTCTACGCGGTGCTGGACGTCGGCGGCCGCCGCACCCACGTGGTCGGCACCCACCTGCAGTCCACCGACTCGGGCTGCGCGAGCGGTCAGGCGGCGGACATCCGGGCCAAGCAGCTCACCGCGATGCGCTCCTTCCTGGACGCCAAGCGGATCCCGGCCGACGAGCCGGTCCTGCTCGCGGGCGACCTCAACATCGACTCGCACGGCTCCGAGTACCAGGCGCTGCTGACCAACGGCAACCTCGCCCCGGCCTCCGCCCGCACCGGCTGGCCGTACTCCTTCGACACCGTCGACAACTCCGTCGCCGCCTACCGCTACCCGGGCGAGCCCAAGGAGGACCTCGACTACGTCCTCTACCGGGCCGACCACGCGCGCCCGCAGCAGTACACCAACCAGGTGGTCCGGGTGCACAGCGCGCCCTGGACGGTGAGCAGTTGGGGCAAGAGCTACACCTACACCGACCTCTCCGACCACTACCCGCTCGTCGCGCACTGACGGTCCGGCTCCTGCGGCGGTGTGGGATGCGTCACGCGTGACGCCGCACGGGCGGTTCGGCCCCTTACGATCCTGAACGCCGAGGTCGGGCGCCGTCGCACCACGGCGGCGCCCTCCCGGCAGCCAGCGATCCGGCCCGAGGAGAAGCGCACGTGACCACCCCCACCGCCGCGCCCGACAGCTACTACCAGCGCACCGGCGAGCACAGCTACAAGCCCACCGCGCACGCGCAGGGCGCCTGGCACGCGGACGAGCAGCACTTCAGCCCGCTCGGCGGCCTGATCGTGCACGCCATCGACCGCCACCGGGCCGGCCGCCCCGCCGACGGCCTGGCGCTGGCCCGGATCAGCTACGACATACTCGGCCTGATCGCCCTCGAGGAGTTCGAGATCACGGTGGAGACCGTCCGTCCCGGGCGCACCATCGAGCTGGTCGAGGCCACCGTGGTGATCGGCGGGCGCGCCGTGGTCCGGGCCCGCGCCTGGTTCCTCGCCGAGCTGGACACCGCCGCCGTCGCCGGCACCCACGACGCACCGCTGCCCGCGCCCGAGGAGTTCGAGCCCTGGACGATGGCCGGGGTGTGGGGCGGCGGCTACATCGCCTCGATCGACGTCCGCCGCCGGGAGACCGCCCCGGGCCGCGCCGCCGCCTGGCTGGCGAGCCCGGTCGAGCTGGTCGCGGGGGAGCCCAGCGGCCCGCACGCCTCCTTCGTCAGGCTGGTGGACACCGCCAACGGCATCGCCGTGCGGCAGGACCCCACCGCGTGGATGTTCCCCAACACGGACCTGACGATCCACTTCCACCGCCGTCCCGAGGGCCTCTGGACGGGCCTGGACACCAGCGTCAGCTTCGGCCCGGCCGGGCACGGCGTCACCAGCACCGTGCTGCACGACGTCCACGGGCCGCTGGGCCGGGCCGAGCAGATCCTCACCGTCCGCCCGATGCCGTCGGCGGGCCGAGCGGCCTGAACGGCCTGAACGGCCTGAGCGGTCTGAACGGCCTGAACGGCTCGACCGCCTGCACGGAAGCGGGCGGATCCCGGTGGCACCGGCCCTCCCGGCCGGCGCCACCGGGCGGCCTCAGCCGGTCAGCGAGTCCATGAAGGAGCTCACCGAGAACACCGCGCGGCCCGGTCCGGCCGGGCCGTAGCCGGGCGGGGAGGAGAGGCCGAACTCCTCCAGGGTCGCCCGGTAGGTCCGCAGCAGCCGGATGTGGTACTCCAGCGGCGCGCCCTGCGGGTTGGCCTTGCCGAGCGGGGTGGTGGGCTCGGGGCACCAGGTGGTGAAGCGCGGCACCACGCCGTGGGACATGAAGAAGCGCAGGCCCTCCTCGGTGGAGGCGATCGCCTCGTCCACTGTGGTGAAGCCGAACGGCTCGGCCATCTCCACGCCGGCGACGAAGTTGGGGATCACGTTCTCCGCGCCGAACACCTCGGTGGAGTCGAGGATCCGGCGGTGCCACTCGTCCCGGCCGACGTAGCGCTCCTTGCCGGGGCAGTAGAGCTCGAACAGCCGCTTGTCCCAGACCTCGAAGTTGGGGTGGTAGATCTTCACGCCGTAGTCGTGGAAGCGCTGGACGTCGTCGCGCGGCAGCGCCTGGGCGACCACCTTGCCGATCCAGCGGTCGGGGAAGCGCTCCTCGATGGCCTTGGCGTACTGCCCGTAGAAGTCGGCCTCGTCCCGGCCGCCGATGTGCGAGGTGATCGCCCCGCCGGTGAGGGTGTACGCCTGCGAGGCGCGGGCGGTGTCGTGCTCGTCGATCAGCGCCAGCGCCTCCAGCACCTCCTCGACCGGCTTGACCCCGGTGTACGGGCGGCCGGCGGCCTTGTGCTGGCGCCAGTTGTGGTTGATGTCGCAGTACTGGCACTCCTCCTTGGCGCCGAAGTACTGGCAGACCCGGAACACCGTGAGGTAGATCAGGTAGCCCCACTGGATGGTCGGGGCGACCTCCATCACCGACTTTCCGTTGGCCAGCGTGTGCCGGTAGTAGTCGGGCATCGGCGGCAGGCCGACGTCGGCGATCCGCGTGCCGTCCAGGTAGAGGCCGAGGGCGCCGTCCTCCCCGGCGCCGACCCGGTACGGCGAGTCCGGGTTCACCCGCACCGACACCACCGTGCGGCGCAGCCCGTACGGCCCGCCGGTCAGCACGATCTCCTCCGGCGGCCGGTTGAGCGCGGCGGCGCCGAGCTCGGGCAGGGTGCGGTGGTCGAAGGAGAAGATGAAGTACGACTTCGGCTTGACCTCGCCGCCCCCGTCGGCACCGGCACTGCCGCTGAGCGCCGACTCGTCGAAGGCCATGCCGCCGCGCAGCAGGTCCTCCTTGATCACCGCCTCCCGGGGCACGTCGGGATAGCGCTCCATGAGCTCCTCGACGAGTGCGGTGCGGCTGCTCCTCCTGGTTAACACCCAGCTCCTCGTCGGCGACGATCTGGTCCAGGACGAACTGGGTCTTGATGCCCTTCTTCGCCTGCTCCTCGATCTCG
>NZ_JBEZUT010000409.1:0-6597 GCF_040636595.1 Kitasatospora sp. NPDC036755 | reverse complement strand
CGCGACCCCGGGAGCCACCGCCGGCGGTGCGGCCGGCGGTTCGACCACCGCCCCGTCGGGCGCGGCGACCGGCGGCACCGGGGGCGCCGGCACGGCCGGCGCCGCGGACGGCGGGGCCGGTGCCGGATCCGTCCCGGCGGCCGCCACCAGCGTGAAGGTCGGCCAGAGCGCCACCGTGGACTTCGCCGACAAGACCTCCAAGGTCACCACCAAGCTGGACATCACCGTCACCGGCGTCGAGGTCGGTTCGGTGCAGGACTTCACCGCCGCCAAGATCAGCATCGTCGGCCTGGAGGGCCGCACCCCGGTGTACGTCAGCTACACCATCAAGAACCTCGGGGACGCCAGCCTCTCCTTCACCGCCCCGGACTCGAAGTTCGTCCTCTTCGACACCGCCGGCAAGAAGGGGCTCAACGTCATGACCGCCGCCACCCCGCTGCCCAAGTGCACCAGCGCGAAGTTCCAGGGCGTGGCCAAGGGCGCCGAGGCCAAGGGCTGCACCATCATCACCATCCCGGGCAACACCCCGGCCGCGGTCGGCTACACCGACCTGACCGACCCGCTGAAGCTCCAGGCCTCCTGGACCAAGTGACGCCCCGTCACCGCGGAAACGCGGACGGCCCCCGCCACCCCGGAGGGTGACGGGGGCCGTCCGGCCCGGACCGGTCAGTGGTCCTCGTCGTCGCCCTCGATGGCGGCCGGGCGGCTGCTGGAGAGCGCCTCGAAGGCGAGGAACTCGGCCTCGGCCGCGTCCCGGCCCTTCTGCTTCTCGCGGCGGCGGTCGACCGCCGGGCGCGGGCTCTCGAAGCGGTGGTCCTCACCGCGGCGGCCGAGCATCTCGGCACCGGCGGCCATGGTCGGCTCCCAGTCGAAGACGACGGCGTTCTCCTCGGGGCCGATGATGACGGTGTCGCCCTCGTGGGCCCCGATCTTCCACAGCTCCTGCTCGATGCCGAGGCGGGCCAGCCGGTCGGCGAGGTAGCCGACGGCCTCGTCGTTGCTGAAGTCGGTCTGGCGGACCCAGCGCTCCGGCTTGACGCCGCGGATGTGGTACGCGCCGTCCTCCTCGGTGATGGTGAAGCCCGCGTCGTCGACGGCCTTGGGGCGCAGCACGATCCGGGTGGACTCCTCGGCCGGCTTGGCGGCGCGCGCCTCGGAGACGATCCCGGCCATCGCGAAGCTCAGCTCGCGCAGGCCCTTGCGGGAGGCGGCGGAGACCTCGAACACCCGGTAGCCGCGCTCCTCCAGGGAGGCGCGGGTCAGGTCGGCGATGTCCTGGCCGTCCGGGACGTCCACCTTGTTGAGCGCGACCAGGCGCGGACGGTCCTCCAGGCCGCCGTACTCGGCGAGCTCGGCCTCGATGGTCTCCAGGTCGGTCAGCGGGTCACGGCCGGGCTCCAGGGTGGCGCAGTCCAGCACGTGCACCAGCACCGAGCAGCGCTCCACGTGCCGCAGGAACTCCAGGCCGAGGCCGCGGCCCTGGCTGGCGCCCGGGATCAGGCCGGGCACGTCGGCGATGGTGTAGACGATGTCGCCCGCGGTGACCACGCCCAGGTTGGGGATCAGGGTGGTGAACGGGTAGTCCGCGATCTTCGGCTTGGCGGCGGAGAGCACCGAGATCAGCGAGGACTTGCCGGCGCTCGGGTAGCCGACCAGGGCCACGTCGGCGACGGACTTGAGCTCCATGACGATGTCACGGGCCTCGCCGGGCTCGCCGAGCAGCGCGAAGCCGGGCGCCTTGCGGCGGGCCGAGGCCAGCGCGGCGTTGCCGAGGCCGCCGCGGCCGCCCTGGGCGGCGACGAAGCTGGTGCCGTGACCGACCAGGTCGGCCAGCACGTTGCCCTTGCGGTCCAGCACCACGGTGCCGTCCGGCACCAGCAGGACGAGGTCCTCGCCCTCCGCGCCGGTGCGGTTGCCGCCCGCGCCCGGCTTGCCGTTGGTGGCCTTGCGCTTGGGCGAGTGGTGGTACTCCAGCAGGGTGGTGACCTGCGAGTCCACGGTGAGGATGACGCTGCCGCCCTCACCGCCGTTGCCGCCGTCCGGGCCGCCGAGCGGCTTGAACTTCTCGCGGTGCACGGAGGCGCAGCCGTGGCCCCCGTTACCCGCGGCGACATGAAGTTCGACGCGGTCCACGAAGGTGGTCATGGGTGTGCCTCCAGTGCGCGAGAGTCTGCTTGCTGCCTGCGTAAAGCGTGAAGGGTGGACCGGATAATTCCGGCCCACCCTTCACTGTGAGTCTTCTCAGACCCGGTGAGTCCTCTCGGACCCGGTGGGTCTGTTCAGACCCGGGAGTCCGCGGGGACTCAGGCCTCGACGGCCACGATGTTGACGACCTTGCGGCCGCGACGGTTGCCGAACTGCACCGCACCGGCGGTCAGCGCGAACAGGGTGTCGTCGCCACCGCGGCCGACACCGGCACCCGGGTGGAAGTGGGTGCCGCGCTGGCGGACGAGGATCTCGCCGGCGGAGACGACCTGGCCGCCGAAGCGCTTCACGCCGAGGCGCTGGGCGTTCGAGTCACGGCCGTTACGAGTAGAGCTTGCGCCCTTCTTGTGTGCCATTTTTCGCTATCCCCTTACTTGCTGACCGAGTCGATGCTGGTGATGCGCACCGCGGTGTGCTGCTGACGGTGACCCTGACGGCGGCGGTAGCCGGTCTTGTTCTTGTAACGCAGGATGACGATCTTGTCACCCTTGGTCTGGTCGACCACCTCGGCGTGAGCCTTCACGCCGGCCAGGACCCACGGGTCGGAGGTGACAGCGTCACCGTCGACGACGAGGATGGTCGAGAGCTCGACCGAGTCACCCGGCTTGGCCTCGATACGGTCGATCTCCAGCACGTCGCCCACGGCGACCTTGTGCTGGCGGCCGCCTGCGCGAACGATCGCGTACATGCGGTACCTGCTTTCCTTGCTCGGTCGGAACCCCCGACGCCAGCCACCTGGGTACGGACACAGGAGCCTCTCCCCGGCCCTCCGCGCGAACGCGGTGACCTCGGGAAGGTGATGTGCTCGGGAGCATGGCGTAGACACGCCGATGGTCATCTCGTGCACCAGCGCCACGTCCAGCTCGCCCGCCCGCAGGGCCGCGCCGACGGCCGCCGGGTCCACCTCGGTGACCATCGGCTCCAGTCCCGGGTGCCAGCCGGCCAGCTCGGCGAGCACCGCGGGGATGATCGCCCGGGCCGCCGAGGGGTAGGTGCCGATCCGCAGCGGGCCGGCCAACCCCCGCTTGGTGTGGGCGAGTTCGGCGCCCGCCTGCTCCAGCAGGGCGAGCACCGCCTCGGCGTGCCGGACGAGGCCGCGCCCGGCCGGAGTGAGGGTGACCCGCCGCCCGGTGCGCTCCAGCAGCGGGACGCCCGCCTCCTTCTCCAGGACGGACAGCTGCTGGGACACCGCCGAGGGGCTGAAGGAGAGCGCCTCGGCGACGGCCGCGATGGTGCCGAGGTGGGCGAGTTCGCGCAGCAGGCGCAGGCGTCGGACGTCCAGCATCGGTCCAATGTAGTCCAACCGGCCGACCGAGCATCGGCTGCGCTTACGAGAAGCGTCGGAAATGTGAACTGGACCTGGGTGATCGGAGGGGCGCAGGATCGGGGACATGGAACTCACGGGCATCCACGTCCCCCTGATCACCCCGTTCGCCGCCGACGGCTCCGTCGCGCTCGACGCGCTGGAGAAGCTCGCGCACGAGGTCCTGGACGCCGGGGCGGCCGGGCTGGTCGCCCTCGGCACCACCGGCGAGCCGGCCGCGCTGACCGCCGGGGAGCGGGACGCGGTGGTCGACGTCGCCGCGGCCGCCTGCGCCGAGCGCGGGGCACAGCTGACCGTCGGCGCCTCCGGCGGCGACACCCGGACCGTCGGCGAGGCGCTGGCCGCGCTCGGCGCGCGGGTGCCCCGGGCGGCGGCGCTGGTCACCACGCCGTCCTTCGTCCGGGCCGGCGAGGCGGGGACGGTCGCGCACTTCCGGGCCCTCGCCGCGAGCAGCCCGCTGCCGCTGGTCGTCTACCACATCCCGTACCGCACCGGGCAGCAGCTCTCCACCGCCGCGCTGCGCGAACTCGCCGCGATCGAGGGCGTGGTGGGCGTCAAGTACGCGACGGGCGGGCTGGACCAGACCGCCGTCGAGCTGCTCGCCGACGCCCCCGAGGGGTTCGCCTTCCTCACCGGCGAGGACGCCTACCTCTCGCCGATGCTGGCGCTCGGCGCGGCCGGCGGCATCCTCGCCTCCGCCCACCTGGCGACCGCCCGCTTCGTCGAGCTGGTCGAGGCCTGGCGGGCCGGGGACGTGGCGCGGGCGCGGGAGCTCGGGCACCGGCTGACCGGGCTGGCGCTGTCGGCCTTCACGGCGCCGAACCCGTCGGTGACCAAGGGCGTGCTGCACGCCCAGGGCCGCATCCCGACCCCGGACGTGCGGCTGCCGCTGCTGCCGGCCGGTGCGGAGGAGGTCCGTGCCGCGCTGGCTCTCGCCAGTGGTCTGGACCAGTAGCGGCGCTCTCACAGCGTGGAACGCCGGGCCGTCCGACCCCTGTGACAAGGCATGATGGACAGAGTGCGGCCGTGAACAGCACGATTCAGAGGAGTAGTCGGAGATGAAGATCGGTATTGTCGGCGCCACCGGCCAGGTCGGCGGCGTGGTCCGCGAGATCCTCGCGGAGCGGAACTTCCCGGTGAAGCAGCTGCGGCTGTTCGCCTCGGCCCGCTCGGCCGGGCGCACGCTGCCCTGGCAGGGCACCGAGGTCACCGTCGAGGACGCGGCCACGGCCGACTACACCGGCCTGGACATCGTGATCTTCTCGGCCGGCGGCTCGACCTCCAAGGCCCTGGCCCCCAAGGTCGCCGCGGCCGGTGCCGTCGTGATCGACAACTCCTCCGCCTGGCGCCGCGACCCCGAGGTCCCGCTGGTCGTCTCCGAGGTCAACCCGGAGGCCGTCGCCGACCGCCCCAAGGGCATCGTCGCCAACCCGAACTGCACCACCATGGCCGCCATGCCCGTGCTGCGCCCGCTGCACGAGGAGGCCGGCCTGGCCGCGCTCGTCGTCTCCACCTACCAGGCCGTCTCCGGCAGCGGTGTGGCCGGCGTCGCCGAGCTCCAGGACCAGGCCGCCAAGGTCGTGGACGGCGCCGCCGCGCTCGCCCACGACGGCGGCGCCGTCGAGTTCCCGGAGCCCAAGGTCTACCGGCGTCCGATCGCCTTCAACGTGGTGCCGCTGGCCGGCTCCCTCGTGGACGACGGCTCCAACGAGACCGACGAGGAGCAGAAGCTCCGCCACGAGAGCCGCAAGATCCTCGGCATCCCGGACCTGAAGGTCGCCGGTACCTGCGTGCGCGTCCCGGTCTTCTCCGGCCACTCGCTGCAGATCAACGCCCGCTTCGAGCGTCCGATCAGCCCCGAGCGCGCCGCCGAGCTGCTCGGCGCCGCCCCCGGCGTCGAGCTGTCCGAGATCCCCACCCCGCTCCAGGCCGCCGGCCGGGACCCGAGCTACGTCGGGCGCATCCGGGCGGACGAGACGGTCGACAACGGCCTGTCGCTGTTCGTCTCGAACGACAACCTGCGCAAGGGCGCCGCGCTGAACGCCGTCCAGCTGGCCGAGCTGGTCGCCGCCGAGCTCAAGGGCTGAGTACGGAGCCCCCGGCGGCCCCGGCGGCACGGGGCGTCCACCGGCCGGAACACCCTCCCCGCGTGACCTGAGGCGGGCCCCGTCGTTGTACGGGGCCCGCCTTCGCTTTCCCCCGCTCCGCGCCGGTACGGCTGTTGCGGTACCGGGACAACCGGCGAGGTTCGGCAGGCGAACCGCGGGTAAAAGGTGACCCAACGATCGGGCGGCGACGGGGGCCCCTCACCTCGGCACGCCCGGACGACGGGCCGACCGCCCACTCCCGAACCGACCGACCCGACCGACTCCGAGGGCGAGCGAAAAGAGGTGCGCGATGGACCGCTGTGTCGTCCTGGTGGACGCCGGATACCTGGTGGGCGCCGCCGCCAGCCTGCTCGCGGGGGATCCGTCCCGCTCCAAGGTCACCGTCGACCACACGGCCCTGATCGCCGCGCTGCGCGAGCGCGCCGAGGCCGAGACCGGACTGCCGCTGCTGCGGATCTACTGGTTCGACGCCGCCCCCGACCGGCGCCCGATGCCCGAGCACCGGCGGCTGCGGGTGCTGCCCAGGGTCACCGTGCGGCTCGGTGCGCTCACCCGGGCCGAGGGGCGCTGGGTGCAGAAGGGCGTGGACGCCGCGATGCACGCCGAACTCTCCGAGCTCGCCCGCAACCGGGCCTGCGCCGACGTCGTGCTGATCACCGGCGACGGGGACCTGCTGCCCGGCATGATGACCGCCAAGGAACACGGGGTGGCCGTCCACCTGTGGGCCCTGCAGGCCGCCGACGGTGACTTCAACCAGTCCGAGGACCTGGTCGGCGAGGCGGACGAGCGGCGGGTGCTGGACCGCGAGTGGATCGAGGGGTCCTTCTCGCTGCGGGAGCACTCCAGCGTGTACCCGGCTCCCGGCGCCCGGCAGGAGATCGCCAAGATCCTCTCCGCCCCGCCGGCCGCCCCGCCCGCCGCGCTGCCCACCGTGGTGCCGCCGGCGGTCCGACCGGCGGC
>NZ_JBEZUT010000408.1:0-6638 GCF_040636595.1 Kitasatospora sp. NPDC036755 | reverse complement strand
TGGTCCACCGGCGAGAACTGGTCGTCCGCGCCGTGCCAGAGCCAGGCCGGCACCCGGACCGACCCGACCTCGAAGCCCCAGTCCGCGGTGAAGGCGCCGGGCGGCGCCCCGGCGGCTCCGCCCGCGACGGCCCAGAAGCCCTAGCGGGGGCAGGAACCCCGGCGGGGGCAGGAACCGGAGGCAGGAACCGGAGGCAGGAACCGGGGGCAGGAGCCCCGGCGGGGGCAGGAACCGGGGACAGGAAACCCTGGCGGGGCCAGAAGCCCTAACCGGGGCCAGAAGCCCTGGCGGGGCCAGAAGCCCTGTCCGGGCAGGCCCCGGAGGAAACGCGGCGGGCCGCCGGCTCCCCGGTGCGGGGGGCTCGGCGGCCCATGAGGCGCGTACCGACGGTGTGACGGGCGGGCCCTTGTGGTGCGGTGGTCAGGCGGAGAGCGGTTCGGGCTGCTCGCCGCGGCGGACGGGGGCGGGGTGGCCGGGGTGCGCCCGGCCGAGCGGGACCGGGTGGACCGGCTGCTCGGTGTGGTCGTGGTGCTCGTGCTCTCCCCACTGCGGGGCACGCAGCTGGTCGCCGCCGCCGTAGGGTTCCAGGTAGGGCCGCCACCGCGGGTCCTTGATCCCGGTGCCGATGATGCGCCAGGCCAGGCCGCTGGGCGGCGCGGGTGGTCGTTTCATCCGCCAGCCGAGCTCGGTGAGGTGGCGGTCGGCCTTGGTGTGGTTGCAGCGGCGGCAGGCCGCCACCACGTTGTCCCACCGGTGCTGGCCACCGCGGCTGCGCGGGATGACGTGGTCGACGCTGGTGGCGGCGGCCCCGCAGTAGACGCAGCGGCCGTGGTCGCGGGCGAACAGCGCCCGGCGGGTGAGCGGGACGGGCCCGCAGAACGGGACCCGCACGAAGCGGGTCAGTCGGACGACGGACGGCGCCGGAAGGGCGCTGGTGGCGCTGTGCAGAGTGACTCCCGAGTCCTCCAGGCTGACCGCCTTGTGGTTGAGGACCAGGATGAGTGCGCGGCGCATCGATACGACGCCGAGTGGCTCGTAGGACGCGTTGAGGACCAGGACATGCGGCACGGATGCCTCCTTGGACGCCTGCGGCGCGTGGCTCGCGCCGGGACGAGCGGTTGGATCGCGCCACGCGTGCGCGATCTCCCCCAGTGTCGCCTTACGACTTTGTACGGCGCCACCACTCCTGTGTAACGGACCTGATGTGAACTCCGGGTGTGGTCTCTGTCATGACCGGTATGCCCGGGGGAAGGTCGGGTTGCACCCGGGTGGCGGTGCGACGCGCCGCGGTGACCCTCGCGGGTGGCCCTCCGGGGGCACGGTTCGGCCGTCCGGAGCAGCGTCCCGACTGCCCCGGACGGCCTCGGCGCCCGGGGGCGCGGGGAGCGTACGGGGGCGTTGACGGGGCGTTCGGCACGCTCCGTACGCCCACGGGCACGCTCGCGGGAGGTTCCCGGCGTGTCAGGGCGGGCATGCGGTGGCGGATAGGCTAACGCCCACGGTCCGCGGGCCGCTTGCCGGCGGTGCGGGCCGCCACGCACCCAGCCAGGAAGGTCCGCACGTGTTCAGCTCCGGTGCCACCGGCCCGTCCGACGCGTCCTCGACGCTCGCCAACCCGATGCCGGCCCCGAGCCCCACCGCGCAGCTGCCGGAGCTCGACCTGCGGATCCCGACCAGCGCGCAGGAGGTCTCGGAGACCACCCGGCAGGCGGCCAGCTGGTTCGACACCCACTGGCAGGGCTGGCTGACGGCCGGGCTGCGGATCATCCTCATCATCGCGCTGGCCCTGGTGCTGCGGGCCGCGGTGCGCAAGCTCATCTCCCAGTTGATAGGGCGGATGGCGCGCACCTCCGAGCACCAGGAGGAGAGCCGGCTGGGCGGGCTGCTGGCCAACACCGGCGTGGTGAACACCGAGCGGCGCCAGCAGCGCTCGGAGGCGATCGGCTCGGTGCTGCGCAGTGTGGCCTCCTTCACGATCCTGGGCACGGCGGCGCTGATGGTGCTCTCCGCGCTGGGGGTGAACCTGGCGCCGCTGCTGGCGAGCGCCGGTGTGGCCGGTGTGGCGATCGGTTTCGGCGCCCGCAACCTGGTCACCGACTTCCTCTCCGGGGTCTTCATGATCATGGAGGACCAGTACGGCGTCGGCGACGAGATCGACACCGGGGTGGCCACCGGCACGGTGCTGGAGGTCGGCCTGCGGGTGACCAAGCTGCGCGGCGGCAACGGCGAGATCTGGTACATCCGCAACGGCGAGGTGAAGCGGATCGCCAACATGAGCCAGGGCTGGGCGACCGCCTCGGTGGACGTGCAGGTCGGGTACAAGGAGGACCTGGTCCGGGTCGAGGACCTGATCCTGGCGACGGCCGAGGAGATGGCCAAGGAGGCCCCGTACGACGAGCTGATCTGGGCGCCGGTGTCGATCCTGGGCGTGGAGTCGGTCGCCTCGGACTCCGTGGTGGTGCGGGTCGAGGCCAGGACGGCTCCGGGCAAGGCGGCCTCCGTCTCCCGGGCGCTGCGCCAGCGGCTGAAGGTGGCCTTCGACCGGTCCGGGATCAAGGTCAAGGAGGAGGTCGCGGCGGCGGCCGGGGCGACCGGCGTGGTGATCGCGCCCTCGCCGGCGCCGGCCGCCGAGCAGCTCGCGCCGTCCGCGCTGGCCGACCCGGGCTCCCCGCGCTACCGCGCCACCGAGCCGATCCCGGCCGCGAAGGGCACGGACGCTCCCTAGCCCTCCGGACGTACGGACACGGACGAAGCCCCGCTCCCACCACGGTGGAGGCGGGGCTTCGCGCTGTCCGGTAACGCTTCGGCATCCTCGGCGACACCGGCCATTGACACCCCGCTGACACGGCCCTTACGGTCCTTCCCTAGCGACTGGAAAGTTTCCTAACAGTTCGTCCGAAGCCCGTCCGCCCCTCGCACCGGGGCCACCTGCGGTCTTCCCCGACCAGCCGAAAGAGGAGGATTCCGGGCATGACGAAGAGCACCGCCAAGGCCCCCCTCGCCGGCACCCCCAGTCTGCTGCGCGCCATCAACGACCGCGCCGCCCTCGAACTGCTGCTGGAGAACGGGCCGCTGTCGCGCACCCAGATCGGCACCCTCACCGGGCTGTCCAAGCCCACCGCCTCCCAGCTGCTGGCCCGGCTGGAGGCCGCCGGGCTGGTCCTGCCGGTCGGCACCACGGCGGGCGGCCCCGGACCCAACGCCCGCCTGTACCAGGTGAATCCGGCCGCCGGGTACGTCGCCGGACTGGACGTCACCAACAGCGGGATCCGGGTCGCCGTCGCCGACATCACCGGCACCACGCTGGCCGAGCACACTGTGCCGACCAAGGGCGTCCCGGCCGCCGCCACCGTGGCGACCGTCGCCGCCGCGACGGTCGAGGCCGTCCGGGCCGCCGGCCTGCCCGAGGGCTGCCTGCGCACCGCCGCGATCGGGGTCGGCGGCGCCCCCGACCCGGTCACCGGCAAGCTGCGCTACGCCTCCCACCTGCCGGGCTGGCACTCGCCGCGGCTGGTCGAGGAGTTGACCGAGGCGATCGGCGCACCGGTGTCCATCGAGAACGACGTCAACCTGGCCGCCGTCGCCGAGCAGTCCTCGGGCGCCGCGGCCGGTTTCCGGGACTTCGTCCTGCTCTGGGCCGGGGCGGGGGTCGGCGCGGCGATCGTGATCGCCGGGCGGCTGCACCGCGGCTTCACCGGCGGCGCCGGGGAGGTCGGCTACATGCCGCTGCCCGACTCCCCGGTCGAGTGGGACGCCCGCCGCCGCAAGTTCGGCGGCTTCCAGGCCCTGGTCGGCGCACCGGCCGTCCGGGCCCTGGCCCGTGAGCACGGGCTCGGCGCGGCCACCGCGCAGGAGTCCATCGCCAAGGCGCTGGTCACGCCGGGCGCCGGCGACGCCCTCCTGGCCGAGCTGGCCGGGCGGCTCGCCGTCGGGCTGGCGGTGATCGTCGCCGTCGTCGACCCCCAGCTGGTGGTCCTCTCCGGCGTGGTGCCCGGCGCGGGCGGCGAGCGGCTGCGCGCGCTGGTCGAGGACGAGCTCGCGCGGATCTCCATCGCCCGGCCGGAGGTCCGCACCAGCGCCCTGCCCGACTCGCCGGTCCTGCTCGGCGCCCTGCAACGTGCCCTGTCCGACGCCCGCGAGGCGGTCTTCTCCACCCACTGACGCTCCCCCTGTCACCTCGCCACCTGCACCCACCTCTCCCCAACCCCCGAACGCGGGACCCGAGGCAACGAGGCCTGCCCGCGCACCCCCAGGAGGATCCCGAAGTGCACGCCACCACCTCCCGCAGAGGCCGTCGCACGATGGCCGCCGTCGCCGGCAGCGCCGTCCTGGCCCTGCTCGTCTCCGCCTGCACCGGTTCCAGCGACTCGGGCGGCAACGACGACTCGGCCAGCGGCAAGGACGTCACCATCACCTTCTGGCACGGCTGGAGCCAGGACAACGAGACCAAGGCGATCAACGACAACATCGCCGCCTTCGAGAAGGCCCACCCCAACATCCACGTCAAGGCCGTGGGCAACATCCCGGACGACAAGGTCAACCAGGCGCTGCGGGCCGGCGGTGACGGCGCGCCGGACGTGGTCTCCTCCTTCACCACCAACAACGTCGGCATGTTCTGTTCGACCAAGGCCTTCCTCGACCTCAAGCCGATGCTGGAGAAGAGCGGCATCGACCCGGCCAAGACCTTCCCGGCCGCGATGCTCGACTACACGCGGTTCAAGGGCAACCAGTGCTCGCTGCCGCTGCTCGGCGACGCGTACGGGCTGTACTACAACAAGAAGGCCTTCGCCGAGGCCGGCATCGCCAACCCGCCGAAGACCTTCAGCGAGTTCGCCGAGGACGCCGTCAAGCTGACCCAGGCCGACGGCGACTCGTACAAGCAGCTCGGGTTCATGCCGCTGTACCACGGCTACGAGTCCACCACCGAGCACTTCCTCGGCCAGTACGGCCCGACCTACTTCGGCACCGACGGCAAGTCGTCCGTCGCCACCGACCCGAAGGTCGCCGCGATGCTCAAGTGGCAGAAGGGCCTGGTCGACCAGCTCGGCGGCTACGCCAAGCTGGACAGGTTCCGCTCGACCTTCGGCGAGGAGTTCAGCGCCAAGAACCCCTTCCACACCGGCAAGGTCGCGATGGCCATCGACGGCGAGTGGCGCACCGCCTCGCTCGCCGACAACAAGCCCGACTTCGAGTGGGCCACCGCCGCGTTCCCCGTCCCGGACGACCAGGCCGACACCTACGGCCGCGGCTACCAGACCGGCACCATCGTCGGCATCGCCAGCACCAGCAAGAAGCAGGCCGCCGCCTGGGAGTTCGTCAAGTACCTGACCACGGACACCGACGCGGTGGTGAGCTTCGCCAACGCGATCCACAACGTGCCGAGCACCTTCGCCGCGCTCGACTCGCCGAAGCTGGTGAGCGACGAGAACTTCAAGACCTTCCTGAACGTCGCCAAGAACGCCCACTCCGGCACCACCCCGTCGGCCCCCAACGGCGGTGCCTACATCACCACCCTGCAGAACCTCGGCTACGACTACGAGTCCGGCAAGCAGGCCGACCTCCAGGCGGGCCTGGACGCCACGGCCAAGCAGATCGACACCGACATCGCCCAGGCCAAGTAGCCCGGGAACGGTCAACGGAGCTCCCATGTCACTCGCGTTCGGCACCCGCAAGGGGAACGACGAGGCCGACGCGGCACCGACCGGCCCGGCGGCGCCCGGCACGCAGCACCTGCTGCGCCGCAAGCGCCGCCGGGAGGCGGTCCGCACCCTCGCCTTCCTCTCCCCCTGGCTGATCGGTTTCAGCGTCTTCTTCGCCTACCCGCTGATCTCCACCGCCTACTTCTCCTTCACCTCCTACAACGGCTTCGGCACCCCGAGCTTCAACGGCCTGCAGAACTGGGACTACGTCCTCAACCACCTGCCGACCTTCTGGCAGGGCCTGCGCAACACCCTGTGGCTGGTCGTCGTGATGGTGAGCCTGCGGGTCGCCTTCGGCCTGGGCATCGGGATGCTCATCACCAAGGTGAAGACCGGCGCGGGCTTCTTCCGCACCGCGTTCTACCTGCCCTACCTGGCCCCACCGGTGGCCGCGACCGTCGCCTTCGCCTTCCTGTTCAACCCCGGCACCGGCCCGGTCAACCACCTGCTGGGCGACCTCGGCCTGCCGCAGCCCGGCTGGTTCGCCTCCGAGGACTGGTCCAAGCCCGCGCTCACCCTGCTCGCCATGTGGGGCGTCGGCGACCTGATGGTCATCTTCATGGCCTCGCTGCTGGACGTCCCGCGGGAGCAGTACGAGGCGGCCGAGCTGGACGGCGCCGGCCCCTTCCAGCGGTTCCGGTACGTCACGCTGCCGAACATCTCGCCGATCATCATGTTCGCGGTGGTCACCGGGGTGATCCAGACCATGCAGTACTACACCCAGGCGTTCGTCGCCGGGAAGGTCGCCAGCGGCATCGCGGGCAACTCCGGGCAGCAGTTCGACCCCGGCTTCCCGGGCGGCTCCACCTGGACCCTGCCGCAGCTGGTCTACAAGCTCGGCTTCCAGAGCTATAACTACGGCGCGGCCTGCGTCGTCGCCCTGGTGCTGTTCGGCATCTCGATGGCCGTCACCTCGATCCTGCTCCGCCGCCGCTCCGG
>NZ_JBEZUT010000407.1:0-6680 GCF_040636595.1 Kitasatospora sp. NPDC036755 | reverse complement strand
CTCCTGGCGCGGCGGGCGGGCCTGGCGCTCGCCACGGTCCCCGCGCTCCCCGCCGCGCTCGCGCCCGACCTCGTCGTCCAGCCGCAGGGTCAGCCCGATCCGCTTGCGCGGCACGTCCACCGTGAGCACCCGGACCTTGACGATGTCGCCGGGCTTGACCACCTCGCGCGGGTCCTTGACGAAGTTCTTCGACAGCGCCGAGACGTGCACCAGCCCGTCCTGGTGGACGCCCACGTCCACGAAGGCGCCGAAGGCGGCGACATTGGTCACCACGCCCTCCAGCACCATGCCGACCTCCAGGTCGCCGATCTTGTCGACGCCCTCCTTGAAGACGGCGGTGCGGAAGGCCGGACGCGGGTCGCGGCCGGGCTTGTCCAGCTCGCCGAGGATGTCGGTGACGGTCGGGACGCCGAAGGTGTCGTCGGCGAAGTCCGCCGGGCGCAGCGCCCGCAGCCGCTCGCCGTTGCCGATCAGCTCGCGCAGCTCACCGCCGGTCGCCGCCAGGATGCGGCGCACCACCGGATAGGCCTCGGGGTGCACGCTGGAGGCGTCCAGCGGGTCCTCGCCGCCGGGGATGCGCAGGAAGCCGGCGCACTGCTCGAAGGCCTTGGGGCCGAGCCGGGAGACGTCCTTGAGCTGCTTGCGGGTGCGGAACGGGCCGTTGGCGTCGCGGTGCGCCACGATGTTGTCGGCCAGCGTGCCGGTGACCCCGGAGACCCGGGTGAGCAGCGGCGCCGAGGCGGTGTTGACGTCCACGCCGACGGCGTTGACGCAGTCCTCGACGACGGCGTCCAGCGAGCGGGAGAGCTTCACCTCGCTCAGGTCGTGCTGGTACTGGCCGACACCGATCGACTTGGGGTCGATCTTGACCAGCTCGGCCAGCGGGTCCTGGAGCCGGCGGGCGATCGAGACCGCGCCGCGGATCGACACGTCCAGGTCCGGCAGCTCCTGCGAGGCGAACGCGGAGGCCGAGTAGACCGAGGCGCCGGCCTCGCTGACCATCGCCTTGGTGAGCCCCAGCTCGGGGTGGCGCTTCAGCAGGTCCTCGGCGAGCTTGTCGGTCTCCCGGGAGGCGGTGCCGTTGCCGATCGCGACCAGGTCGACGTCGTGCTTCCTCGCCAGCGCGGCCAGGGTGGCCAGGGACGCGTCCCACTTGTTGGCGGGCTGGTGCGGGTGGATCGTGTCGTGCGCGACGACCTTGCCGGTGGCGTCCACCACGGCGACCTTCACCCCGGTGCGGAAGCCCGGGTCCAGTCCCATGGTGGCGCGGGTGCCGGCCGGGGCGGCGAGCAGGAGGTCCCGCAGGTTGGCGGCGAACACCCGTACCGCCTCGTCCTCGGCCTCGGCGCGCAGCCGGGACCGCAGGTCGATGCCGAGCCGGACCAGGATGCGGGTGCGCCAGGCCCAGCGGACGGTGTCGCCCAGCCACTTGTCCGCCGGGCGGCCGCGGTCGGCGATGCCGAAACGGGCCGCGATCCGCTGCTCGTAGTCGTTGTCGCCGGGCAGGTCGCCCTCGGCCTCGCCCTCGAACGGGGAGAGGTCGAGGTCGAGCACCTCCTCCTTCTCGCCGCGCAGCATCGCCAGGATGCGGTGCGAGGGGAGCTTGGTGTACGGCTCGGCGAAGTCGAAGTAGTCGGCGAACTTGGCGCCGTCGCCCTCCTTGCCGTCGCGGACCCTGGCGACCAGCCGGCCGCGGGTCCACATCCGCTCGCGCAGCGAACCGACCAGGTCGGCGTCCTCGCCGAAGCGCTCGACCAGGATCGCCCGGGCGCCCTCCAGCGCGGCGGGGCCGTCCGCGACCGACTCGTTCAGGTACCGGCCGGCCAGCGCGGCCGGGTCCTGGGACGGGTCGGCGAGCAGGGTGTCGGCCAGCGGCTCCAGACCGGCCTCGCGGGCGATCTGCGCCTTGGTGCGCCGCTTCGGCTTGAACGGCAGGTAGATGTCCTCCAGGCGGGCCTTGGAGTCCGCGGCGAGCACCCGGGCGCGCAGCGCGTCGTCCAGCTTGCCCTGTGCCTCGATCGACTCCAGGACGGCCGCCCGACGGTCCTCCAGCTCGCGCAGGTAGCGCAGCCGCTCCTCCAGGGCGCGCAGCTGGGCGTCGTCGAGGGAGCCGGTGACCTCCTTGCGGTAGCGGGCCACGAAGGGGACGGTCGCACCGCCGTCGAGCAGGTCGACGGCCGCCTTCACCTGCCCCTCGCGGACACCCAGCTCCTCGGCGATCTTCCGCTCGATCGCCTGCTGGGCCTGCCGGGCCACCTGTTCGACTGCCGTGGTCACGAAGCCGGTCACCTTCTCCATCAGTGCTTGCGCCGTACGCCCTGCATTCTGGCAGGTACCGACGACGACGACCGGCCGCACCCGGGACGGCCGGGCGTGGCGCGGGCCGCCGGGAGCCCCGTCGCCGACGTTCCGGGCCCGGCGGGAGCCGGCGGACCCGGCCCCGGCGGAACGTCGACGGGCGTGGCCCCAGCGGGACTTGAGCGGGGCCCAGCCGCGCCTTCCTAGGCTGACGGGCATGGACACTCTGGATGCCGCCGCCGAGCTGGAGCGGCTCGCCGCCGCCAAGTACCTGCTGTTCACCACGTACCGGAAGAACGGCACTCCGGTCGCCACCCCGGTCTGGGTCGCGCGCGACGGTGACGCACTGGTCTTCACCACCGTCACGAAGACGGGCAAGGTCAAGCGCCTGCGCAACCGTTCGGACGTGCTGGTCGGACCGAGCGACATCCGCGGGAACCTGCTCGGCGCCCAGGTGCCGGCCACCGCGGCGCTGGACCCCGACCGGGCACCCGCCTACCGGAAGCTGCTGCGGCGCAAGTACGGCCTGCTGTGCGCGGTGGCGCTGACCGCCAACGTGCTGCGCTTCGGCAAGGGCGGCACCATCGGGGTGCGCATCACCTTCGACTGATCCGCTTCGAACCACCGTCGCAATGTGCGCAGTTCGGGAATCCTGCTGAACGGAAACGATCTGCGCTGTACGCTGCCGGGCATGTGCGCTGCCACCCGGATGCACCCCGACGGACCGCTGGTCGACGCGGCCCTGGTGCGGCGGCTGATCTCCGCCCAGTTCCCGCAGTGGGAGCGCCTCCCGGTCACCCCCGTCCCCACCCGCGGCGCCGACAACGCGATGTTCCGCCTCGGGCCCGAACTCGCCGTCCGGCTGCCCCTGGTGGAATGGGCCGCCGGCGGCCCGCGGCGGGACCAGCAGTGGCTGTCCCGGCTGGCGCCGCGACTGCCGCTGCCCGTCCCGGCACCGCTCGCGGTCGGCCGGCCCGCCGCCGGCTACCCGTGGGAGTGGTCGGTGCTGCACTGGCTTGACGGCAGCAACCCGGTCGTCAACGCCCTGGCCGCACCCCAGGCCCTGGCCCGCGACCTGGCCGGCTTCGTCAACGCCCTGCGCGCCGCCGACCCGGCCGACGCCCCCGCCTCCCAGCGCAGCGTCCCGCTCGCCTCCCGGGACGGCGCCACCCGCGCCGCCATCGCCCAACTCGCCGGCTCGATCGACACGGCGGCCGCGACCGCCGTGTGGGACAAGGCGCTCCGGCTGCCCGAGTACGCCGGCCCGCGGGTCTGGCTGCACGGCGACCTCACCCCCGGCAACCTGCTGCTCGCCGGCACCGGGCGGCTCTCGGCCGTCATCGACTTCGCCCTGACCGGCATCGGCGACCCGACCGCCGACCTGATCGTCGCCTGGAACCTGCTGCCCGCCGCCGCCCGCCCGGCCTTCCGCGCCGCCCTGCACGCGGACGAGGCCACCTGGGCCCGCGGCCGCGCCTGGGCGTTCTCCATCGCCCTGGTGACGATCCCGTACTACCGCCACACCGACCAGGCGCGGACCGCCAACGCCCGCCACGTCGTCCGGGAAGTGCTGGCCGACCGCAGCGTGTAGCCGCGCGGCCGGGGCCCTCGCCGGCCGGGCGGGGCCCGGCCGCTCGGGGGCCCGTCGGTCACCAGTTCCGGGGCGCGATCATCTCCTCCACGTCCACGTCCACGAACCCGTAGGCCGTCGCCACGACCCAGAAGTCCTCGGCGATCTCCTCCCGCGCCGCCGTCTCGATCTCGCTCCCCGCCGCCTCGAACTCCGCCTCCAGGGCGTTGAACTCCTCCGTCGCGGCGTGGGAGAGCACGTACAGGGCCGCCAGACCGGCCGGCTGCTCGGCCTCGATCCGCTCGCACAGCCGCACCAGGACCGCCCGGCCCTTGTCGACGACGTGATCGGGGAAGTACGGGTCCTCGTACATCCCCCGCAGGAACGCGTGCTCCGCCGCCCGCTGATTCGTGATCGCCACGACACCCTCTCCGTCACCGCCCGGCCCGCGGAGGATCCGCAGAAGAACCGACGCGCCGATCGTGCACGACGGCACTGACAACGACGGCACTGACAACGGCGGCACTGACAACAACAGCACCGGCAACGGCGGCGCCGACAACGGCCGCACCCCTGCGGGTGTGCGGGCTCGCCGACCCGCGGACGAGGATCGAGATCGAGGCCACCGCCCGCCGGGCCTCGGCCTGAGACGCGCCCGCCGGGAACACGCCCACCGGAAGACCCGGTCAGAAACCTGCCCCGGTCAACACCCACTGCTAGCCTGATGCACATGACAGGACTGCGGGAGCTGAAGAAGGAGCGGACCCGGCGGGCCATCTCCGAGGCGGCCATCACGCTCTTCCTGGAGCACGGCTTCGACCGGGTGTCCGTGGCGGACGTCGCGACGGCCGCCGAGGTCTCCAAACCGACGCTGTTCTCCTACTTCCCCAGCAAGGAGGACCTGGTCGTCCACCGCTTCGCCGACCACCAGGAGCAGGCCGCCGAGGTGGTCCGCGCCCGGCAGCCCGGCGAACCGGTGCTCGACGCGCTCCTGCGGGACTTCCTGGCCGGCCTCGCCCGGCGCGACCCGGTCACCGGACTCAACGACCACCCCGCGGTGCTCGCCTTCACCGCGCTCGTGTACGGCACCCCCAGCCTGGCCGCCCGGGTCGGCGAGTACGTGGCCCGCGCCGAGCGGTCGCTGGCCGCCGCACTGCGCGAGGACCCCGGACTCCCCGGGCCTCGGGACCTCACCGCCGCCCTGCTCGCCGCCCAGGCCACCGCCACCCAGCGGGTCCTCGCCCTGCACAACTGGCGCCGCATCCAGGACGGCCGCACCGCCGACGACCTGTACGCCGAGGCCGTCGACGACGCCACCCGCGCCTTCGAACTGCTCACCCGCGGCTACGGCCCTCCCACCGGGGAGCCTCGGACCGCTGACTAGAGTGCGCGCATGACGACGCGTCACCACTCCTTCGATGCCCTGCACAACTTCCGCGACCTCGGCGGCTACCCGGCCGCCGGCGGACGGTCCGTCCGGTGGGGGCTGCTCTACCGCTCCGACTCGCTCGGCAAGCTCGGCTCCCCCGCGGACCTCGACCGGCTCCGGGCCCTCGGCGTACGGACCGTGATCGACCTGCGCTACCCCTGGGAGATCGCCGCCAAGGGCCGGGTGCCCGAGTTCGAAGGGCTGGAGTACCACAACCTCTCGATCGAGCACCGCCCGTACGACCAGGCCGAGATCGACCCCGGGCTCGACCCCTGGCGCCACCTCGCCGACCGCTTCGCCGAGGTCGCCGAGGACGGGGTGAAGGAGATCCGCCAGGCCCTGGACGTCATCACGGCCGCCGAGGCCCCGGTCGCCTTCCACTGCGCCTCCGGCAAGGACCGCACCGGGCTGATCGCCGCCCTGCTGCTCACCCTGCTCGGCGTCGGCGAGGACGACATCGCCGCCGACTTCGCGCTCACCGAACTCGCCACCCCGCACCTCGTGGCCGACTGGCACGCCGCCCACCCCGGCCGCACCCTGCGCTGGCCCTCCTACGGGCGCGCCCCGGAGGCCGTCATCCGGCTCACCCTCGCCGACCTGGCCGCCCGCCACGGCTCCGTCGAGGCCTACCTCACCGGCACCCTCGGCGTCGACCGCGACCAGGCCGACGCCCTGCGCACCCGGCTGCTGACCGACTGAGCCCACGCGCCGCGCGGCGGCGGGCCGTCGGCGCCGTCCGGGCCCGCGGCCCGCGCGATAAACCCGTGGCGGGAGCGGACGGTCACGAACGACGATGCACGGCATGACCGAACAACTCGCGCGCTGGACCGAGGCCACCGTCCACCCCGACATGTGGGCGGACCCGGACGACGACCCCCGCAACAACGACGGGCCCGCCCCGGACGGCGAACTCGGAGCGATCCACGACGCCCTGACGAACCATCGGATCACCCTGCGGCTGAAGTGCGGCGGCCTGGACCCGGAGCAGCTCGCCCGGCGCTCGGTGCCGCCGTCGACCATGTCGCTGCTCGGGCTGGTCCGGCACCTCGCCGAGGTGGAGCGGGACTGGCGGAACTGGATCACCGACGGCGAGCCGCTGCCCAAGCTGTACGGCGCACGGGACGCGGACTTCGACGGCGCCGTCGGCGAACAGGCCGTGGTGGACGCCGCGTTCCGTGACCTGGAACGCGAACAGAAGTCCCTGGACGCCGAGTTGGCCGGGTACCAGGACCTGGGCGAGCGGGTCGGGAAGCACCGGATCGCGATCCGGGAGCTGCTGGTGCACCGGCCCCGGAGTCGTCTCCGGCTGCTCCGACGTCCACGGGTTCGCTGCCACACACTCGTTCGAACGGCTGGCCGCGCACCTGATTTCGGAAGCGGCGC
>NZ_JBEZUT010000406.1:0-6718 GCF_040636595.1 Kitasatospora sp. NPDC036755 | reverse complement strand
GGGGCCGCGGGGCGGGGGCCGGCGGGGCGGGGGTTGGGGCCGGCGGCCCCGGCCGGCTTCCCACTCCGTGGGAGACACCGCGTCAGAGCTCGGTCCGGCGGCGCCGGACGACCACCACGAGATCGACGGCGGCGAACAGGGTGAGCAGGCCGCAGGCCACGGCGAAGCCGGTGAGGGTGCCCCGGCTGGGAGCGCCGTAGGCGGGCGAGGCGGCCGCCCAGATCGCGAAGCCCAGCGTGGCCAGGGCGAACAGCGGCGTGAAGGTGAGCGAGAGCAGGTAGCGGAGCTTGAGGTCGCTGCGGGCGGTGGCCGGCTCGGTGCCGCTGCGCCACCGTCGCGGGGTGGTGGTGCGCATGCCGTTCACCTCCGGACCGCGCGGGTCGGGCTACGATTCCAGCGTACGTCCGAGGGGACCAGCCGGGGAGGCGCGATGTCGGGATCGGACGCGGCGGGCGCGGGGCACGGCGCGGTGGGTTCGGGTTCGGCCGGGGGTTCCGGGCCGGGTGCCGTGGGCCAAGACGGCGAGGGGTACGCGGGGCTGCGGATCGAGCGGGCCCGGGAGTTGGCCCGGCGGCACGGTTGGGCGTCGGTCCGGGTGCTGGAACCGGGGGACCTGATGACCATGGAGTACCGGCAGGGGCGGCTCAACCTCGCGGTGCGCGACGGCGTGGTCGAGCGCAGCTGGGAGGGGTAGGCCGGGTGGTCCGGGGGCCGGAGTGTGCCCCCGGATCGAGCTGAGGGGCGGGTCCCGGGCCCGAGGTACCGGGCCGGGGTCCGAGGCTCGGGTTCGGCGCCGGGGCGCGGGACTGGGGCTTGGCACCGGGGCTTGGTGCCGGGGTTCGGGCCGCTTCGGGTTCAGCAGGACAGCTGCCGGCGGGCGAAGCGCCGGTGGAGCCGCTGTTCGGCGATGGCGACCAGGGGTTCCAGCAGCGGCAGGGAGAGCAGCACGAGCAGTCCGGCCGCCCAGCCGGCCAGGACGTCGGTGACCCAGTGGGTGCCCAGGTAGACCGTGGTCAGGCCGATCGAGCAGGCGGTGGCGGCGGCGATCAGGGCGCCGGTGCGCCGCCAGCGGGCGGCCAGGTAGGCGAGCACGCCCCAGGTGACCACCGCGTTGGCGGTGTGGCCGGACGGGAAGATCGTGCCGCCGGAGAAGAGCTCGGGCGAGCCGACGAACTGGGCGTAGTGCGGGCCGAGTCGGCCGGTGACGATCTTGACCGCGCCGACGGTGACGTTGAGCAACAACAGGGCGATGCCCATGACCAGCAGCGGGCGCAGCCGGCCGAGGCGGTGGGCCCGCCAACCGAGCCAGACGAAGGCGGCGATCGCCGAGGGGCCGCGCTGCCCGGCGACCACCCAGGTGTCGAGCAGCGGCTCCAGCCGGGGCCACCGCTCGTAGGGGCGCAGCAGCCGGACCGACCAGTCGAGGTCGACCAGCGCGGTGTTGAGCAGGACCCCGGCCAGCACCAGCAGGTATCCGGCGAGGGTGACGGCGAGCAGGGCGGCCTGCCGCCGGCTCATCGGCGGCCAGCCGGGCTCGCGGGGGTCGGGGCCGAGCGGGGCGGGGGTGCGCCCCGGGGCGGCGGGGCGTTCCCGTCGGCCGATTTCGGCGGTGCGGCGCTCCGGTGCCCGGCGCGGAAGGGGAACGGAGGTACTTCTGGATTGCACGGGGTGACCCTACCCACCCGGACAGGGCTATTCCGGCGGTAATTGTCATTTTCCCAAGAAATCGACAATTGGGTCGATCCGGGGCGGCTCGAGGGGTGATTTCCCCTATTCCGGTATCGAAAGTCCGTGTGGTGGTCGAATGATTCTGCAAAAGCACCGGTAAAGCAAACGGAGTGGGAGGCCGGTGCGCCCGGCTTCCCACTCCGTGGTAACCCTGTGTAGGTTCCGTGCTCAGTCGAGGGGGCCGCCCGCGACGTAGATCACCTGTCCGGAGACGAAGCCGGCGTCCTCGCTCGCGAGGAAGGAGATGGTGTGGGCGACGTCCTCAGGCCGACCGACCCGCTGGACCGGGATCTGCGAGGCCGCGGCCCGCTTGAAGTCTTCGAAGTCCATGCCGACCCGGGCCGCGGTGGCGGCTGTCATGTCCGTGGCGATGAAGCCGGGGGCGACCGCGTTGGCCGTGATGCCGAACTTGCCCAGCTCGATGGCCAAAGTCTTGGTGAAGCCCTGGAGACCGGCCTTGGCGGCCGAGTAGTTGGCCTGGCCGCGGTTGCCCTGGGCCGAGGACGAGGACAGGTTGACGATGCGGCCGAAACCGGCGTCGACCATGTGCTTCTGCACTGCGCGGGTCATCAGGAAGGCGCCGCGGAGGTGAACGTTCATGACCGTGTCCCAGTCGGACTCGGACATCTTGAAGAGCAGGTTGTCGCGGAGCACGCCCGCGTTGTTCACCAGGACGACCGGGGCGCCGAGCTCGGCGGCCACCCGGTCGACGGCGGCCTGGACCTGCCCGGCGTCCGAGACGTCGGCGCCGACGGCCAGCGCCCTGCCGCCGGCCGCGGTGATCCGGTCGACGGTCTCCTTGCCCGCCGACTCGTCCAGGTCCAGTACGGCGACCGCGTAGCCGTCGGCGGCCAGCCGGACGGCGGTGGCCGCGCCCAGGCCGCGGGCGGCACCGGTGACGACGGCGACCCTGGGGGCGGTGCTCTGCTCGGTCATGCGCGCTCTCGTCTCTCTCGGGGGTTGCCTCCCGGGGAGAGCCCCCGGAGAGGGTGGCCACACCCTACCGGCGGGTAGGGAGGGCGGCCAGGGTGGAGAGACGCAGGTGACGGTCGGTAAGGACCGACCGGTCGGCTTTCTGCTGAGAACGGGTTACTGCAAGGACTTCGCAGCGAGTAAATATGCCAATGTTGCCGAACCTGCGTCTACTATCCGCCCCTGCCTGCCAGCAAGGGCCCGCCGTTTGTATAGTGTCCGCCAGCAGCCACCGGCTGCACGGCTGGAGCGCCCTCCCTCATAGCTGGACGCCCACTCGCCGTTACTGCCCCACCCGGGTGTCCCACACACACCGGGTGTGACATCGGGACGGATACATGGTGCTGGGGGAGATCCCGACAACCCGCGTGTCTGCGCGACTTCAGCAGTCGCCCGGACACCTCATTCGCGTGGCACAGCAGGTTCACACCCGCTTGTGGTCCGAACACGTCGGAGCCGATCTCACGGCTCCGCAGTTCGCCGTGCTGCTGGTCCTGGCCCTTGAGCCGGGTGCGGACCAGCGGACGGTCGGCGAGCGAGCCTCGCTCGACAAGGCCACGATGGCGGAGATGGTCGCGCGGCTGGTCCGCCGCGGCCTCGTGCTGCGCAGGCGCGACCCGGCCGACGGCCGGCGCAAGCTGCTGGCCCTCTCGCAGGGCGGCGCCCAGGCGGTGCGCGAGGCCACCGGTGGTGTGGTCCGCGTGCAGCGCGTCCTGTTCGAGCCGCTCACGGCGGAGGAACAGGTCGAGATCGTCCGGGTGATGGCCAAGATAGCCAGGCTGGAGCCCGCGGCGGTCGCCGTCATCACCGACGCGCGGCCGATACTGGACGCCCAGCGGGCGATCGGCTACCTGATCAGGGTGAGCCAGCAGGTGCACACCAAGCTCTGGTCGGAGCACGTGGGCGCCGAGCTGACGGCTCCGCAGTACGCGGTGCTGGACGCGCTGGAGCTGGAACCGGGCGCCGACCAGCGCACGGTCGGCGAGCTGGCCTCGCTGGACAAGGCCACGATGGCCGAGATGGTCAGCCGGTTGGTGCGCCGCGGTCTGGTGCAGCGCCGACGCGACCCCTCGGACGGACGGCGCAACCTGCTCTCGCTCTCACCGGCGGGACAGGACCTGCTGCACCGCTCGGCCGCTGGGGTGGCCGAGGTCCAGCGGTTGCTGTTGGCTCCGCTGGAGGAGGGCGAGCACGAGGCCGCGCTCGCGCTCATCGCGAAGGCGGCCAGGCTCTAGGTCAAATCTTCGCCGCAGTAGCCAAAACGATTCGCCAAAACGCTGAGGGTCCATGGCCATGGGCTTCGCCGCGTGGTCATGGGCTTTGGCGCATCGGGGCACACCGAAGGCCGCCCGCACCCGGTAGGGGTGCGGGCGGTCTTCGTGTGCCGGCCGTCAGGCGGTTCGGGGGCCCGGAGGCCGGACCCCCGGGCCCGGCGTCAGTTCCAGTCGAACTCCTGCGGGTCCGGCCCGATCCGCTGGCCGGTGGCCACCGCGGCGATCGCCGTGAGGTCCTCGGTGTCCAGCTCGAAGCCGGCAACGTCCAGGTTCTCGCGGATCCGGGACGGGGTGACCGACTTCGGGATGGCGATCACGCCGCTCTGGAGGTGCCAGCGCAGCACCACCTGGGCGACCGTGCGGCCGTGCTTCTCGGCGATCTTCACCAGCGCGGGCTCGGAGAGCAGCTCCTTGCCCTGGCCGAGCGGGCTCCAGGCCTCGGTGGCGATGCCGTGCTCGGCGTGGAACGCGCGCAGCTCCGCCTGCGGGAAGTACGGGTGCAGCTCGACCTGGTTCAGGGCCGGGGCGACGGAGGCCTCGTCCAGCAGGCGGGTCAGCTGCTGGGTGCCGAAGTTGGAGACGCCGATCGACGTGACCCGGCCGTCCGCCTTCAGCTGCTCGAAGGCCTTCCAGATGTTGAGGTAGCTGTCGCCGTGCATCGGGCGCGGCCAGTGGATCAGGTACAGGTCGAGGCGCTCGAGGCCGAGCTTGGCCAGTGACGCGTCGAACTCGCGCAGCACCGCGTCGCGGCCCTGCGCGCCCGACCAGTCGCGGGTGCCCGAGTTCCAGAGCTTGGTGGTGACGTAGAGGTCCTCGCGGGCCACGCCGCCCGCCAGCGCCTCGGCGATCGCGGCGCCGGTGCCGGCCTCGTTCTCGTAGATGGCCGCCGTGTCGATGGAGCGGTAGCCCGCCTCGATCGCGGAGCGGACGGCGGGGGTGGCCTCGGCGTCCGGGACCTGCCACACGCCGAAGCCGAGCTGCGGGATCTGCGCGCCGTCGTTCAGGGTGACGGTGGGGATGCTGCTCACGGGAAGGGGTGCCCTCCTGGTTGTCCTGTGGTTCCAGTGGGGGCAACTGGCGCCCCGGTGTGATTGTTCCCGCCGAACGGGCGAATCTTGGGTGAAGCTTTGCGGGGGTTTGGCCCCGGGCGGCGAGCGGCTGGCGGCTCGTCGGGGCGGGCGGCTGGGCGTGCGGCCGAGGCTTGGGGCGTGCGGGTAGCGCGCAGGGCGTGCTGGCGCCGGAGCGCGCGGGGGCCATGGTGAAAACCTGTTGCGCGGATCACGCGGAGGTTGGCAGGCTCGCGGCCATGACCTCCTGACTTCCGGGCCCTTCGTGCCCATCCCGTCTCCGTCCGGTGTCTCCTCCGGACGCACCGTCGACGTCGCGTCGGCCGCCGTGGTGCGTGCGGCCGCGCCGTCGTGCCGCGCATCCTCCGGCCGTCGGCCCGGGCCGCCCGCCGTTCGACCGTCCTTCGGTCGCCGGGCGGGCGGTGCGCACGTCACCGAGGCGCTCCGTGCGCCCTGTTCTCCGAACCCCCGCTGCCCCCCGTACCCCTGTACCCCCGTGCGCCCCTGCCCCTGCCCGCGCACCGCTCGTATCGGAGTGTCATGCTGCTCACCCCCCTGCCGCTGGACGACCCCGGCAGCCCCGACCTCTCCTCACCCCTGGCCTTCCTGCGCTGGCTGCAGCGCAGCCAGCGGCGCGGGCAGTGGCTCGCCACCGTCTGGACGCTGATCGAGATGGGGTGCCAGGCCGCCCTGCCGGTACCGCTCGGGATCGGCGTGCAGGCCGCCGTGGACGGCGACGCCGCCGGGATCTGGCGGTCCGGCGGGCTCCTGCTGCTGCTGGGTGCGGGCGCCGCGCTCGGCACCGTGCTGGCGCACCGCCAGGTGGTCTGGAACTGGATCCACGCGGCCACCCAGGTGCGGCAGTTGGTGGCCAGACAGGCCTCGCACCTCGGGGCCGGGCTGTCCCGCAGGATCGCCACCGGCGAGGTCGTCGCGGTCGGCAGCGGGGACGTCGAGCGGATCGGCTGGTACGTCGAGCTGGTGGCCCGGGTCCGGTCCGCGGTGGTCGTCTGGCTGGCCGTCAGCATCGCGGTGCTGACGATCGATCCGGTGCTCGGGGCCGGGGTGCTGCTCGGTGTCCCGGTGCTCGCGGGCTCCGTCTGGCCGCTGATCGGGCCGTTCGAGCGGCGCTACGAGCAGCAGCGCGCCCTCGGCGGCAAGGCCACCGAGCTGGCGGCCGACACGGTCGCGGGGCTGCGGGTGCTGCGCGGCATCGGCGGCGAGGAGCTGTTCCTGGAGCGGTACCGGGTCGCCTCCCAGAAGGTCCGGGCGGCAGCCGTCCGCTCGGCCCGGATCTGGTCGCTGATGCAGGCGCAACAGGTGCTGCTGCCCGGCCTGTTCGTGGTCGGTGTCACCTGGTACGGCGCCCAACTGGTCGCCGACGGTGACCTCGCCGTCGGCACCCTGATCGCGGTGTACGGCGCGACGGCCTTCCTGGCGGCCCCGCTGCGCATCCTCGGCGAGGCGGCGCACGCCTGGAGCGTGGCCCGGGTCTCCGCCGGGCGGGCCGTCCGGGTGCTCTCTCTCGACCGGACCGTCGGCGCCGCCGGGGCCTCGCTGGCCAGTCCCGGCCGGGCAGACCTGCACGACCCGACGAGCGGGCTGACGGCGCGGGCCGGCGAGCTGACCGCGGTGGTCTGCGGGGACCCGGACTTCGCCGGGGCGCTGGCCGAGCGG